>JAYVOV010000399.1:0-21162 GCA_043757735.1 Burkholderiaceae bacterium | reverse complement strand
CGGATTGCGTCATGCGGCAGCATTTCACGGCTCCGCACAACACTTGGCACCCGCACGACACACGGGGCATCGCGGCCGAAAACCGGTGCGGGATTCGTGCGAAATCCGGCACACCGTCCCTATTTCGAGTGCTAGTGTCGGGGCCCCCGATCGAAAGTTCCTCTCTTGAAATCCCACCTGCGCTGGATCCTGGCAGGCCTGCTGATCGGATCGGTGTTCTTTTGGCTCGCGCTCAAGGACATCGCCCTGGCGCAGGTGCTGGCGGCGATCCGGCACGCCGGTTGGCCGCAGGCCCTGGCCACGCTGGCCGCCGGCTTCGTCTTCATGGCCCTCAAAGGCGCGCGCTGGGCGCTGCTGCTCAGGCCGGTGACCACGCTCGAGTCCGGATTCCTGCATCGGTCGGTCTATGCAGGAGCGGCCGCCAATCTCATCGTTGCCCACACCGGCGAGGTGCTTCGCGCAACCCTGGTGGCCCGACAGACCGGCGCGAGTGCCAGCGCGGTCCTGGCCACCATCGCGGTGGAACGGGTGTTCGACTTTGCGGCTCTGGCGATGCTGAGCACACTGGCCATTGCCCTCGACACCCGGGTTTCGCCGCAATTGAGCAGCGCCGCGCTGCTCGGCCTGGCCATCGTCGTGGTCGGGATTGGCGCAGCCTATGCGCTTGTGCGCGCCGCTCCCGCGGCTGTCCGAGTCAGCCATGTGCTGCTTGCACCCTTGCCGCCGCAGGCCCGCGATTGGCTGCTCCGCCAGTTGCAGCGCGGGCGCGTCGGCCTGGAACCCCTGGTCGACCCGAAGCTCGCGGCCAAGGCCGCCGCCTTGTCGCTTTTGCAATGGGCCAGCATCGTGGCGGCGATCTGGACCAGCAGCGCCACGGTCGGCGTCGCGCCCCCGCTCACTGCTGCGGTCGCGGTTTTCGTGCTGATGGTGATCGCGTTGACGCTGCCCGCGCCGCCAGCCCAACTGGGCACGACCCAGATTGCGTTTGTCGTCGGCCTGGGGCTGGTCGGAGTGCCGGCTGAATCCGCGGTGGCGGCTTCGTTGATCTATACCGGCCTGATCGTCGTACCCGTCATCCTGATCGGCGGCGCGATCGGTCTTTTGTCGAACTGGACGGCATCGAGCAGCAAAGCCGCCGAACCGCGCCACTGAAACCGGCGACAATGACGGGATTGCATTTCGTCAGCCTTTCAGGAACCATGCCCGCCGCTTCATTGACTATCGGCCCGCTGCGGGGCGCCCAAGGCACCGTCAAGCTGCCAGGCTCCAAGAGCATCTCCAACCGGGTGCTGCTGCTGGCCGCCCTGAGCGGAGGCCGCACGCATCTGCACGATCTGCTCGATTCCGACGACACCCGCGTGATGCTCGCGGCGCTGCAGACCCTGGGTGTCGCCTGGCAGCGCGAAACACGCGACGGTCAGCCGAGCGACGACTACCTGGTCGAGGGCTGCGGCGGCCAGTTTCCAGTCAGGCAGGCGGATCTGTTTCTGGGCAATGCCGGCACCGCCATTCGGCCGCTGACCGCGGCGCTCGCCCTGCAAGACGGCGTCTACACGCTGCGTGGCGTGCCGCGCATGCACGAGCGCCCGATCGGCGACCTGATCGACGGGCTGCTGCCGATCGGGGCTCGCATCGAATACCTCGGCAGCCCGGGCTATCCGCCGTTGCGCATTTCGCCTGCACAGGTGCGCATCGACGCGCCCATCCAGGTGCGCGGCGACGTCTCGAGCCAGTTCCTGACCGCGCTGCTCCTCGCGCTTCCGCGTGCCGACAGCGTCAGCGGCGTCATCGAGATCGATGTGTTGGGCGAACTCATCTCCAAGCCGTATGTCGAGATCACGCTGAACCTGCTGGCGCGCTTTGGCATCGCCGTCGAACGCGACGACTGGCGCCGGTTCCGTCTGGCGTCCGGCGCGCGCTATCGCAGTCCCGGCGAACTCTTCGTCGAAGGCGACGCCTCGTCGGCTTCGTACTTTCTGGCCGCCGGCGCCATTGGTGGCGGCCCGGTCCGGGTCGAGGGCGTGGGCCGGGGCAGCATCCAGGGCGACGTGCGCTTCATTGAGGCACTCGCAGCGATGGGCGCACGGGTCGCGATCGGCGAGAACTGGATGAGCGTGGCGGGTGTCGACACCGACACTGGCCGCCTGCGTGGCATCACGCTGGACTGCAACCACATTCCGGACGCCGCCATGACGCTGGCAATCGCCGCCCTGTTCGCCGACGGCGCCACCACGCTCACCAACATTGCGAGCTGGCGGGTCAAGGAAACCGACCGGATCGCGGCGATGGCCACCGAGCTGCGCAAACTCGGCGCTGGCGTCGACGAAGGCGCTGACTACATCCGGGTTGAACCGCCAGCCCGATGGATCAGTCCCGCGGCCGGGATCGACACCTACGATGACCACCGTATGGCCATGTGCTTTTCGCTCGCCGCGTTCGGACCGCTGCCGGTTCGAATCAACGACCCCGGATGCGTCGCCAAGACGTTTCCCGAGTATTTTGAGGTGCTGGCCGGCGTGGTGCGGGCCTGATGGCACAGACAGGGACGAACATGTCGATGAACACGTGGCAGCAACGGGCCGGGTCGCCCTTCGAGACCGAGAAGCGCTCCGCGATCGGCTCGCGCGGCATGGTGGTGACAAACCACCCGCTCGCTTCGGCAGCAGGTGCGCAGATGCTGGCGGCCGGTGGCAATGCTGTCGACGCGGCGGTCTCGGCGCTGTTCACGCTGTCGGTGGTCGAGCCGATGATGGTCGGTATCTTTGGCGGCGGCTTCGCCCACATCCGTCTGCCCGACGGCCGGCAGACCATCCTCGAGGGCCAGGGACGCTGCCCGATGGCCGTCGGCCCGACCACCTTCACACCCGATCCGGCAGCCGCGCCGGGCATGCTCGATGTCGTCGGCAAGCGAAACAGCGTCGGTCGAGCCTCGGTCGCCACGCCAGGCAACCTGATGGCCTGGTGCGAGATGCTCTCGCGCTATGGCAGCCTGACGCTGGCCGACGTGGTCGCACCCGCCATCGGCCACGCCTCGCGCGGGTTCGTGGCCACCAGTTATCTTTCAGATTGCGTCACCGACTGCGCGGCCGATCTCATCCAGGACCCCGAAATCGCCGCTGTCTTCATGCCTGGCGGCGTTGCGCTGCCCGCAGGCACTCGGGTGATCAACGCGGCCTACGCCGAAACCCTGGCGCTGATCGTTCGCGAAGGGCCGGGATCGGTCTATGGCGGAGCGATCGGCGCGCGCGTTGCCGAGGACATGGCGCAACACGAGGCCTACCTCAACCTCACCGACCTGCTGCGCTATCGCACCAACGACCTGGCGGTGCTGCGCGCGGGCTACCGCGGTTTCGAGATCACAGGTCCGCCGCCGCCAAGCGCCGGCCCGCTGCATATCGGCCAGATGCTCAAGATCCTCGAGGGTTTCGACGTCGCAGCTGGCGGCTTCGGCACTGCAGACACAATCCACCTGCTGGCCGAACTGCTCAAGATCGCCTTCGCCGATCGCAGCGCAGCCACCGCCGACCCCGACTTCGTTCCGGTGCCGGTGGACAAACTGCTGTCGGGCGAATACGCAGCGCAGCGGCGCGGCGCGATCGACCGTCAACGCGCCCGCGACTGGACACCTGGCGTGATCCCCAACGAAGGCGCCAATACCACCCACATCACGGTGGCCGATCGCGACGGCCTGATAGTGTGCGCCACCCAGACCATCAACTCGCTGTTCGGCGCGCGCTACATGGTGCCCGGCACCGGCATGATCCCGAACAACTACCTGTACGTTTTCGACCCGCGGCCCGGACTGGCCAATTCCCTGGCGCCGGGCAAGCGCGTCACGTCCTCGATGTCGCCGCTGATCGTGCTCAAGGACGGCAAGCCGCGGTTCGCGCTGGGTCTGCCGGGCGGTCTGCGCATCTTTCCTTCGGCGATGCAGGCCACGATCAATCTGATCGACCATGAGATGAGTCTGCAGGAGGCCGTCGAAGCGCCACGCGTCTGGACCCAAGGCTATGGGCTGGAACTCGAACCCAGGGTGCCCGACGCGATCGCCAGCGACCTGCGCGCCCGCGGCCATGCCATCGAGCGCGTGCCCAATGTGGGTGGCGGCATGTGCGCAATCCGCTTCCATGACAGCGGCGACATGGAGGGCGCCGCCTGCTGGCGCGCCGACGGCACCCCCATCGGGGTGAGCGGCGGGCTCGCCCGACCAGGCGTTCGCTTCATGCCTGAAGCACGCCGCAGCCCGCCCGACCCAGACAAGGCTTGAGCCGCGATGACCCAGACCATTGCTGACCTGATCGAAGCGCGCTTCGGTCTGCCGACGCAGACCGGCCTCGATCAGCCCGCGCAGGGCGCACTCGCGACCCTGCTCTCGCATCGCTCGCATCGCCGTTTCACCGCCGAACCGGTCGCTGAAGAAACCCTGCAGATCGCTTTGGCTGCGGCACTCTCTGCGCCCTCCAAGTCCGACCTGCAGCAGGGCACGATCATCGTCGTGCGCAATCGCGAGCTGCGCGCTGCGGTCGATGCGCTGATGCCGGCCATGCCGTGGCTGGCCCAGGCCCCGCTGATGCTGGTGTTCTGCGGCGACAACCGCCGCATTCGGCGAATCGCGGAACTGCGCGGCAAGCCCTTCCCCAACGACACCCTCGACATGTTCATGAACGCCGCGGTCGACGCCGGCCTGGTCATGCAGGCGTTCGTGACCGCAGCGCAAGCTCTGGGGCTGGGTTGCTGTCCGCTCAGCCTGATCCGCAACCAGGTCGAAAAGCTCGGTGAACTGCTCGGCCTGCCGGCCGGTGTGTTCCCGGTGGCCGGCCTGTGCACAGGCCATCCCGGCGAGGGCGCCCGGCTCAGCATGCGGCTGCCACCGGCCATCACCGTGCACACTGACCGATACGACGACAGCCGCTTCGAACCGGCACTAGACGCCTACGATGCCCGGCGTGCCCAGGCCGAACCCGCCGGTCGGCAGAAATACGTCGAACGCTGGGGCATGGCCACGTCTTACACCTGGTCGGAAGACAAGGCGCGGCAGTATTCTGTGCCCGAGCGGCACAGCTTCGGGGACTACGTTCGCGGCCAGGGATTCGCGCTGAAGTAGGGCCGAGCACAGCACCACTGGCTGCAGCGGCATCGGCCGCGGGCAGGCAACTAGGTTTAATCTCAGCGTCAATGCGCAGCCAGACATTTGCCCGACCAATTGTGCCCAGACTGATCCCCTTGCTGATCCCCTTGCTGGCCTTGTCGTGCGGCCTGTGCGCACTGCCGCACGCACAGACCGGGCAGACGCTCCCCGAGCAGACGATCAGCATTGCCAAACAAGGTGGCCTGATCTCGGTGACTCTGGAGGCAACGCTCTACAAGCCAGACGGCCCGGGGCCGTTCCCGCTCGCCATCATCAATCACGGCAAGGCGTACGGCGAACCCCAGTTCCAGGGCCGGTATCGGCCAGCCAGCGCCGCACGATTTTTTCTCGAGCGCGGCTATGTCGTGATCGCCCCGATGCGCCAGGGCTTCGCGAAATCGGGCGGCTACTACATCGGCGGCGGCTGCAATGTCGAGAGCAATGGCCGAGCTCAGGCCGAGGATGTGGCCGAAGCGCTGCACCACATGAGCAAGCAGAGCTACGTCGACAAGGAGCGGGTTGTGGTGCTCGGTCAGTCGCATGGCGGATGGACTACGCTGGCCTTCGGCGCGTCCGCCCCGCCGCCCGGTGTCAAAGGGCTCGTGAACTTCGCGGGCGGGCTGCGCCAGGAGTCGTGCCCGGCCTGGGAGCAGACGCTGATCCGCGCCACGGCCGCGCTGGCGGCCGATGTCCGTATTCCCTCGCTCTGGTTCTACGGCGACAACGACAGCTACTTTTCACGCTCGCTGTGGTCGGCGATGCACCACGCCTACACTCGGGCCGGCGCGCCGGCGCAACTGGTCGCCTTCGGGCCATTCGGGCGCGATGCCCACTCGATGTTCGGTTCACGCGATGGCGAGGCCATCTGGCGACCGGAAATGACGAAGTTCCTGCAAGCGCTGGGGCTTCCCCACGAAGCTGTTCAAACGCAGCCCGCGGCAACAGAGGTGCCAGACACTCGCTATCAGGCCACGCCTTCCAGCGCGCGCTGAACCCGGTTCTTGCCGGCCTTCTTGGCCTCGTACATGGCCCGGTCGGCACGCTCGATCAGCGACTGCTGCGATTCATCCGGACGCCGCTCGGCCAGACCCGCGGAGAACGTGATGAGCACACGTTCGTTGTTGTGCAGAAAGAAGCGCTTGGTCAGCTCGCGCTGCACGCGGATCATCACCTTTTCGCCATCGTCGGGCGTAGTGTCGGGCAGCAGAATCACAAACTCCTCGCCGCCATAACGCGCCACCGAATCACTCGGACGCAGCGTCTCGCGCACAACCTTGGACAAGTGCTTGAGGGCGTCGTCGCCGACGCGGTGACCCAGGCGATCATTGATCTGCTTGAAGTTGTCGATGTCGAGCACCGCCACGCACAACGGAGATTTTTTACGCTCGGAGCGCGCCTGTTCGATCGCCAGCTGCTGTTCCAGTCCGCGCCGGTTCAAGGTCTGCGTCAACGGATCTTCGCGGATGAGGTCGGACATCTGCGCGAGCTCCGCCTGCAGGACACGCACCCGATCTTCGTACTCGACGATTCGATTGCGCGATGCACTGAGCTCGGTGTGCGTCGTGTGCATCTCCAGATGCATGCTCCTGGTATCGGTCAGCAGACGTCCCAGCAGCCCATTGATGGTCGGCAGACCATCGGCGGTGCGGATCTGCTCGGAATACCGGGAAATCGTGCTCGAGAACTGCCCGGTGGATTCGGTGAGCGCGCCCAATCGCTCGATCAGGCTCGCGGTCAGATCGCGGATCGCCTGGGTGGCTTCGTCCAGCGTGTGCTTGAGCGTGCCCTGGCGGAACACGAATTCTTTGTAGCTGCGCTGGGTTTCCTGCAGCGATGCGGCCGACAGCGGCGCATCCAGGAGTCCTTTGATGCGTTCGACCTGCCCCTTGACCCACTGATCGTCGACGACCAGATCGCCCATGTTGTGCACCATCAGGCGAACCAGATCATGGAGATTGCGGATCATGGGTTCAGGCCCCTCGCCACGCAGTTCGAGCTTGAGCCAAAAATGCCGCAGCCGGTTCGCGGCCTGATCGATTTCGGTCGCCGAGATCGACTGGCTGACTGCGTCGACGAGCGTGCCCACCTCCTTCACCACGTCGGCGGTGTAGCCCAGCCGTTCGTCGATCAGGAAAACAATGGTTTTGCCGAGCACGTCCTTCAGGGCACGCGTGGCATCCCGATGCGCGCCGTGCTGAGCAGCCAGCGCAATTCCTTTGGGCGCGGCGGCAGACGCGGCGCTCGCCGCCGCCGCATGCGCCCTGGCCAGCACCGTTCGGATGATTTTCTGAACCGTGCTCCACTGTGCCGCTTCGAGCGCGTCGCGCAGCGACTTCGAGAACTCTGCGTTCGGCGCCTCGGTCAGCATGCCGCGCGCCAGACTCTCCAGCGCCGCCGCGGCCGGCTGCACTTCCGCGAAGCTCAGCCCTGCCTGCTGGGCGTAGGCGCGCGCGTAGTTCTCGGGGGTGGGTGGTTTGCGCGACATCGCGAGTTGTCGGAACACTTCGCGCGCGGTTTCAGCGGGAGTGGAGCGGGAATCGGACACGGGTGCGGCTTCCAGAAATGCCAGAGGTCGCCTGAGAATAGGCACGGCCCCGCTGGAGCAAGCCTGGATGAGCGAGGCAGATCGGGGCCAGTTGCATCGTTCCCGATCAACGCGCCGGCGCCGCGCTCACGCTGCGCCGGCCCGAAACTGGCTCATGGCAGCGAAACATTTCCAATCCCGATAACACATGGATGACATGTTGGCTTCCGATACGGCCTGCTGACCCGCGCCGATGATCGCCAGCCTCCTGTCCAAACGCAGTGTCGACCAAGATTCGCCCGCCATCGATATCCGGGCACTCAGCAAGCGCTTTGCCAGCAGCAGCGCGCCGCCATCGCACGGGCAATGGCGCAGGGCGCGCGTGTGGTCCTGCGCTACTGCGCGCGAACCATTGCGCTGAGTACCGCTTGAGCGTGCAAGACGCAGCCAGACTCTCCAGTACCTGCCTTTTGCGCAGGAGCAATCGATGTTCGACAAACTGATCACCGCCGTGGCCGGGGCCATGCGTGCCTCTTCCTCGATGTCGGGGCGGAGTTGATAGAGCAGGGGCGTGCGCTGGATCACGCGGAACTTGGCGCGGATGTCCTGAATGAACGTGACAGCTCGCCCGGGATTGTCGCCAGCGATGAAGGCCGCAATCTCGTCGAGATCGGTTTCAACGGAGGCCGAGAGTTCCAGCCGCGTCACTTTGCCGGACCTGCCGCGTCGGCAATGGCCTGATACTTTCGCTCAAGCCGGACGAGCACATCGTCGGCGTCGGCACCCGACCTTTTGTCGCGCATCGCCTCCTGCCAAACCTGGCGCAACTCGACCACCCCCTGCTGACGCAGGCTGCGCTTGTGCGTCCAGTCGCGCAAAGCATCGCGGACGACCTCGCTGCTCGATGCGTACTCGCCGGTGGCGAGCGCGCCGCGGACGATGGCCACCATTTCGGGCGGCAAGGCGATGCTGATTTTTTCGGCAGTTGTCATAGGCACACGCCAAGCGGTAGGAATTATTCCTACCAAGATAGCCAACGGCGTGAAGTCATGCAACCGGAAGGCCGAGATCTAGGCTCGGCGCGCACAGCGCGTAGCACCCGGACTGCTGGCGGTACACAGCGAGCGGGAGGCCTTGTCACATGGCATTTCTTGCCAGTTCATGCCATTTGTGGCACCGTAGAACCGACTAGGAGGTAATCCATGCAGAGCATGAACATTTCGCTGCCTGACCCGCTCAAGCAGTTTGTCGAACGCCAGATTTCGACGGGGCGCTACAGCAGCGCCAGCGAGTACGTGCGCGAACTCATTCGCGCCGACGAGAAGCAAAAGGCCGCCGATCAACTCGAAGCGCTCTTGCTTGAAGGGCTGAGCAGCGCCGAGAGTGAACTCACCCCGGCGGACTGGAGCGCCATTCGCAAGGAAGCCTTGGCCAAGGTGGAAGCCCGAAAGCAAGCGCGTTGATGCCGACGGTCACCCAGCGCGAGGCGGCGCGGCGCGACCTGGTGTTCTACGAGCAGCGCCCTGACGGCGTGTCCATCGTGCGCGTGCTTCACGCGGCCAGCGACTGGTGGAGCCTGTTGGGATTCGTGGACTAGCTGTCGCCAGGGGCATCCCGGCGAAGCTGTTCTCGGAAGCGGTGGAATCTATTGATGCTCAACCGGTGGAAGGCATTCGAGCCACCGGCGCCAACGCGCTCGAAGAAATCGCCTTCGGGGTGATACCCCAGGTGCTGCCCTTGTGGATTGTCACCGGCCCTTGAACCGCGCATCGCGCCGTTCGCGGAAAGCGGTGGTTCCTTCGACCAAGTCTTCGGTGAGGCCGACATCATGGAACGAGCGCGACTCCAGCCGCAGCGCTTCGTCCATGGGCTGTCCGACAGCGCGCTTGATCACTTCCTTGGCGAATCGGTGCGACAGGGGCGAACGGGCAGCGAGCATCTGGGCATAGTTCATCACGGTGTCGAGCAGCTTGACCTGCGGGACGATCCGATTGACCAGTCCGATGCGGTAAGCATGATCCGCATCGACACGCTCGCCTGACAGAATGATCTCCATCGCATGGCCCATGCCGACGATCTGCGGCAGGCGGATCAGCCCACCATCGCAGGCGTGAAAGCCCCATTTCGCGTCCTGCAGAGCGAACTCTGCATTGGGCGAACAAAAACGCAGGTCGCAGGCCAGCGCGAGCTCGAATCCGCCTGAAATAGCAAAACCGTTCACCGCCGCGAGAATCGGCTTGAAGATATCGAGGTTGCGGGTGATGCCGCCGAACCCCGGACCGTTGGTGAACTTCGATCTGAATTCCGGCGCTGGCCGGCGCGCAAAGTCCATGGTGTAGGTCTTCAGATCTGCACCAGCACAGAATGCCCTTGACCCGGCGCCGGTGATCACCGCGACGTGCGCATCGTCATCGTTGTCGAACTCGCGCCAGGCCTGCACCAGGCTGTCATTGGCCTCGAAGTCCAGGGAATTCATTTTCTCGGCGCGATCGATGGTGATGAGCCGAACCCGGCCGTGCTTCTCGTATCGAATGTCACTCATGAAACCTCTCTGAATAGGGTGAACTCAGCCATCGTTGCGCTCCTGTTCCAGCCACTTGCGCAGGCTGGTCTTGAGCACCTTGCCGTAGTTGTTCTTGGGCAATGCCGGCACGAACCGATATGACTTGGGCCGCTTGAAGCGGGCGATGTTGACCAGGCAGAGGTCATCTAGTTCGGCTGCATTGACTGCTGTGCCGGGGCGGGCAACGACAAACGCCAGCACCTCTTCGCCCCAGTCAGGATGGGGCCGGCCCACCACCGAACACTCGAGCACCGCCCGGTGTTTAAGCAGCACCTCTTCGATCTCGCGCGGATAGATGTTGCTGCCACCGCTGATGATCATGTCCTTGGAGCGGTCGCGCAGCGTCAGGCAGCCGGAGGCTGCCAGCGAACCGATGTCGCCGGTCCAGAGCCAGCCGTTGCGCAGGGCGCTCGCGGTGGCGACCGGGTTGTTCCAGTAGCCAGCCATCACGCAATCGCTGCGGGTGATGACTTCGCCGAGTTCGCCGCAGGGCAGGTCCTGCCCTGCTTCATCCACCACCCGCACCTCGACGCCGGTTCGCGGTGTGCCACAGGAGCCCAGTCGGTCGAGGTGCTGCGCGCCGCGATCGCCCGCATGGTCGAGCTTGGACAAGCCGGTGATGGTCATCGGGCACTCGCCCTGACCGAACAGCTGGTACAGGCGTGGCCCGAAGCGATCCAGTGCCTTGAGCAGATCGCTCACATACATCGGCCCGCCGCCGTAGTAGAGCGTGCGCAGGCCTCCCGCCTGATCGCCCGATCCAGCCACCTGGACCAGTCTTGTGATCATGGTCGGCGCCGCGAACATCGTCACGTTGCGATAACGCCCGAAGGCCTCGAGGACCACATCGGGCTCGAAACCCGGGAGCACCACCTGATGGCCACCGGCAAACAGATGCGGCAGCGCATAGAGGCCCGATCCGTGCGACAGCGGCGCCGCGTGGAGCTTGACGTCGCCCGGATCGACCCGCTCGATGTCGGCCGAATACGCCAGCGCCATGAACAGCAGATTGCGATGCGAGAGCATCGCGCCTTTGGGTTTTCCTGTTGTGCCACTGGTGTAGAAGATCCAGGCGAGATCAGTGGGCGCCACCTCGACGCAGTCGATGGCAGTGCCACCGCAAAGCAGCTCATATGCCGGCGTGCCTGACACACAGACAAACAGCGCGGGCTCGAGTGCCACGAGTTCACCGGCCAGTTCATCGATCAGCGCTTCGCTGGTGAACAAGGCTCGCGCGCCACAATCACCGACGATGTGCACGACCTCCTTGGGGTGCAGCTTTGCGTTCACCGGCACGGCGCACAAGCCCGCCGTCCAGCAGGCGAACAGCACCTCCAGAAACGCCGTCCGGTTCTCCATCAGGATCACCACACGATCACCGGTGGCCAGTGCGGCCGAGCGCCGAAGCGAACCCGCGAGTCGGCGTACGCGTTCGCCGAATTGAGCGAAATTCAGCTGGGACGGCCCATCGCTGATGGCAGGCGTATGCGGATGGCTTCGCACCCGGTTGAAGAAGCTCTTCGCGATATTGGACATGTCGATCAGATGGGCGATGCCGAGCGGCGGACCCGCGCACCCGGCGGCCGTCGGCGTTGGATTCCTGGCATCCGCCTGCGTCGATTCCTAGGCGGACGATTGCACAGAGCGTAGCTGCACCGCTTGCTCGAAGGCGGCAAGACGGACGGCGAAGTTGCCCGTCAGATCGCGCTGCGTCACCGCGACATCGGCGCGACGCGGCAAGGTCTCGTAGAAATGACAAGCCACCCGATGCCCCGCCGCGGCCTCGCGCAAGACTGGATCTTCCTGACGGCACCGCTCCTGGACATGAGGGCAGCGGGTGTGGAAGCGGCAGCCCGAGGGCGGATTCATGGCGCTGGGAACATCGCCGCTCAGAATGATGCGCTGGCGCTGGGCACCGGGATCGGGTCGCGGTATGGCCGACAGCAGCGCCTGCGTATAGGGGTGCAGCGGCGAGGCGTACAAAGCCTTCTTGTCGGCCGTTTCGACCAGTTTTCCCAGATACATCACCGCCACACGGTCGCTGATGTGCTTGACCACCGCCAGATCGTGCGCGATGAACAAATATGACAGACCGAATCGCTTCTGAAGGTTCTGCAGCAGATTCACCACCTGCGCCTGGATCGACACGTCGAGAGCCGACACCGGCTCATCGCACACGATCAGGTCGGGGTTGACTGCCAGCGCTCGGGCAATGCCGATCCGCTGCCGCTGCCCGCCTGAAAACTGGTGCGGGTACCGCCGCGCATGCTCAGGCGACAGCCCGACCACCTCGAGCAGTTCGCGCACTCTGTCATTGCGCTCGGCCACACTGCCGATGTCGTGCACCTGCATGGGCTCGGCCAGAATGGCGCTGACTGTCATGCGCGGATTCAACGACGCATAGGGATCCTGGAAAATGATCTGCAGGTGCCGGCGCATGCGCCGCATCTGGTCTTCCGAGAGATCAGCGATCTCTTCGCCCTTGAATCGAACGGAACCCGCGGTGGGCGCCGCCAGTTTGAGAATCAGCCGGCCGGTGGTGGATTTGCCGCAGCCGGACTCTCCGACCAGCGCCAGCGTCTCGCCGCGGGCAATGTCGAAGCTCACATCGTCAACCGCGCGAACCTGCCCGACCACACGACTCATGATGACGCCGCGTCTGACCGGGAAATGTTTGACCAGCCCGCGCACGCTCAAAATCGGGCCGCTGCTCGCCGGGCCGCTGCTCGGCGGGCCGCTGCTTGCCGGGACCGGGGCGCTCATGCCATCGCTCCCCTGGGCTCTGTCGCACCCGCATTCAGCCCGGCGAAGATCTCGACCGGTGCCTTCCAGCAGGCCACCTGATGCAGCGCACCGAGCTCGCGCAGGGGCGGCGGCTCCGCATGGCAGCGCGCATCCGCAAATGGGCAGCGCGGCGAGAAACGGCAGCCCACCGGCTGATTGGCCGGACTGGGGACGCTGCCTTCGATGGTTGCCAGCCGTTCCCGATTGACATCGAGCCGGGGAATGGATCCGAGCAGCCCGATGGTGTATGGATGCTGCGGGTCATTGAACAAGGCCGACACCGGTGCGCTCTCGACGATCTTGCCGGCATACATCACGATCACTTCATCGACCAGTTCGGCGATCACGCCGAGGTCGTGGGTGATGATGAGAATGGCCATGCCCAGGCGCTGCTGCAGATCACGCAGCAGCTCGAGGATCTGCGCCTGAATGGTCACATCCAGCGCAGTGGTCGGTTCGTCGGCGATCAGGAGTGCGGGCTCGCAGACCAGCGCCATCGCGATCATCACCCGTTGCCGCATGCCCCCCGACAGATGGTGCGGGAAGTCGTCGAAGCGCTGCGCCGCCGAGGGAATACGAACGAGTTCGAGCACTTCGATCGCACGAGCGCGCGCAGCCTGCGGCGAGATGTCGGCGTGGGCCCTGATCGCCTCGACGATCTGCCGCCCGATCGTGTGCACCGGGTTCAGCGAGGTCATGGGCTCCTGGAACACCATCGACATGCGATCGCCGCGAAGCAGCCGCCGGGCCTGCGGCGACAGACCCAGCAGGTCGCGCCCTTCGAA
Organism: Burkholderiaceae bacterium; assembly: GCA_043757735.1. Taxonomy (GTDB): domain Bacteria; phylum Pseudomonadota; class Gammaproteobacteria; order Burkholderiales; family Burkholderiaceae_E; genus Quisquiliibacterium. Next base: position 7,378 of record JAYVOV010000399.1, on the reverse strand, counting down.
CAAAATGGCATCGGCCGAAACCCGCCCGGGCGGCGACGGCACCAGCCCCATCAGCGAGAGCGAAGTGACGCTCTTGCCGCAGCCCGATTCGCCCACGAGCCCCACCGTGCGGCCCCGGCCGACATTGAAGCTGATGCCGTCGACGGCGCGGAACAGGCCGCGGTCGGTCTCGAACCAGGTGCGCAGATTGCGCACTTCGAGCAATGAATCGGCCGCATTGGTCGCGACCCCGGGCGGCTGCGCGGCGCTCACAACGAGAGGTCCAGTCCCTTGTAGAAGGTGTTCTGGTAGATCATGTGCGCCTTGTTGCCCTTGATCCGCTTGTTGTTCGTGGAGTACATGTTGACGTTCATCACCGGCAGCCACAGGTGCTCCTTGTGGATCTTCTCCTGCACCAGGCCGTAGGCCTTGCTGCGATCAGCATCGGTCAGCGCCACGCGCCCCTGGCGGATCCACTCGTCGGTTTCGGCGTCTTTCCAGTTCATGCGGTTGGGCACCGGCATCTGCTTGGAATCGAAATAGAAGTTCATCATGTCGCCCGCCGACAGGTACGGGAAGGTGACCGTCCAGATATCGAAGTCCTGGCCGGTGAGCTTGGCCGGCATGATGGTGGAGTCGAGCGCGGTGATCTGCCAGTCGACGCCGATCTTGCGCATGTAGCCCTGAACGGCCTCCGCGACCCGCGGGAAATAACTGACCTGCGGGATGTAGACGATGGGTGCCAGCCGCACGCCGTCCTTGACGCGAATGCCATCGGGCCCGGGCTTCCAGCCTGCTTCGTCGAGCAGCTTTTTGGCGCGTGCCACATCTTCCTTGACGATGCCCTTGGTGGCCGGCGCAAAGTCCAGCGAGCCGCTGTCGAGATAGGTGTACGCCGGCTCAGCCTGGCCCAGCATGATCGCCTTGGTGATTTCGGCGCGGTTGATGGCGATGCTCATCGCTTCGCGAACCCGGCGATCGGAAACCAGCGGACGGGTTATCTTGTAGCCGAAGTACATCAGCTGGAAATTGGGCTTGGCCTGATCGACCTGCAGCATCGGCGCCTTTTTGGCCTGGTCGATGAACTGGGTCGGGAAATGGGTGGTGATGTCGAAGCGCCCGCCCATCATTGCAGCCAGCCGGCTCGAGTCTTCGGGCACTACCCTGATCGAGAGCTTCTCGAACTTCACCGGTCCGGCGTTCTTGTACATCGACGGACCCCAGCGGTAGGCGTCGTGGCGCTTGAGCAGAACCTCGGTCCGCGGCTGCCAGGACACGAAGCACCAGGGGCCGGTGCCATCGATGGCCTTGATGCCGTAGTCCTTGCCGAGCTGTTCGACGCTGTCCTTGTTGTGGATAGCGTTGTTGAACATGGCAAGCTGCACCAGAAGGTCCGAAAACGGCTCGTTCAGTTCATAGAGCACGGTGTAGGGATCGGGCGCACTCAAGTTCTTGATATTGCCGGCCCGCCACGCCGAGGGCGCCTTGGTGGCCGGATCTTTCTGGCGGTTGAAACTGTAGATAACGTCTGCGGCAGTGAATTTTTTGCCGCTGCAGAACTGCACGTCGTCGCGAAGCTTGAAGGTGTAGGTCATGCCATCCGGGCTCACGGTCCAGGACTTGGCGAGCAGCGGCAAAGGTTTCTTGCCGTCCCAATCCAGCGCCACCAGGGTGTCCTGGATCATGTTGACGATGTCCGACGTGGGCGACCAGGTGGTACGGTGGCCATCGTAGTGCGGCGCGTCGAGCGACTTCATCATGTTCAGCGTCTGAGCATGAGCAAGCGGCATCGCGCCCGCCAGCGCGGCCAGCGCGGCCAGCGCGGCCAGCGCGGCCATCAGAATCCGTTTCATCGCTGTCTCCTTGAGTCTTGGTTTTATGGTCTTGAAGCGGTTACTGCTGAAGCCGGGGGTCGAGGACGTCGCGCACCGCATCACCCAGCAGATTGGCGGCCAGCACGATCACGAAGATGGCCAGGCTGGGAATCGTCGAGATGTGCGGCGCCATGAAGAGAAAGTCACGACCTTGCGCGGCCATCATGCCCAGCTCCGCGGTGGGCGGCTGGGCACCCATCCCGAGAAAACCAAGCGCCGAACCCACCAGAATCACCTGACCGAAACGCAGGGTGAGGAAGACCGAGATCGTGGAGATGCAGTTCAACGTGAGGTAGCGCCAGATGAGCGCGCGGTTCGAGACACCTACCGCACGGCCGGCCTCCATGAACTCCTGCCCCATCACGCCGATCGCCGAGCCGCGCGCTACCCGCGCCACATCGGGCACGGTCGAGACCACCAGCGCAATGATCACCGCACCCAGCCCCGCGCCGACGATGGCTGCAACCGCCAGGCCGATCAGGATGGCGGGAAACGCCAGCATCACATCGACCAGCCGCATGATCCATGGATCGAGCTTGCGGTAGAACGCCGCGAAGATGCCCAGCGTACCGCCCACGGCGCCGCCGATCAGCACACCGGCCAGGCCCATCAGCAATGTGTTGCGCGAGCCATAGAGCACCCGGCTGAGGATGTCGCGGCCAGTGTTGTCATTGCCGAACCAGTGCTCGGCGCTGGGCGGGTGCATGGCTTTGGTGAGGTCGGTGAAATAGGGGTCGTAGGGCGCCAGCAGCGGTGCGGCGATCGCTGCCAGCACGATCGCCACCAGCAGCACTGCCGCGATCAGCCCCACGCGATCGCGCGCCAGGCGTTCGAGCACGCCGGCACGTTGCGACAAACCAGCGCCTGGCGCGCGCGGCGCACTCACTTCAATGCCCGTGGCGCTCATGACCGCTGCACCCTGGGATCGAGATACACGTACAGCACGTCGACGATCAGATTGATCAGCAGGAAGGCCAGCGCGAGCACCATGATTGCGCCCTGAGCCGTGGGAAAATCGCTCGATACGATCGCCCCCACCGCCAGGCGGCCCACACCGGGCCAGGAGAACATGGTCTCGGTGACCACCGCGCCGCCCAGCAGGAATGCGGCCTGCAGTCCGATCAGCGTGACCACCGGAATCAGTGCATTGCGCAGCGCGTGATCGATGATGACCACTGATTCACGCAGGCCTTTGGCTCGAGCGGTACGCACGAAGTCTGCACCCAGCACTTCGAGCACCGCAGTGCGCGTGATGCGGGCGATCGGGCCGATCAGCACACTGCCCAGCGTGAGCGCGGGCAGCACCAGACTGGAGAAGCCGCCACCCCAGATCGGGCCATTGCGGCCGGTGAACGGCAGCAGGTCCCAGTGGTAACCCACGAACTGGATCAGGATGAGCCCGATGAAAAAAACGGGCATCGACACGCCGGCCACCGAGATTGCCATGATCAGGCGGTCGATCAGCGTGCCTCGCCGTACGGCCGCCAGTGTGCCCAGCAGCAGTCCGATGGGCACCGCCATGAGCATCGCGCCCAGCATGAGTTCCGCAGTGGGACCGACCGTGTCGACGAGCTCTTCGCTCACCTGTTTGTTGGAGATGATGGAGCGGCCCAGGTCACCGCGCGCGACCCGCCCGATGTACTCGAGGAACTGAATGGGAATGGGCCGATCGAGGCCAAGCTCTTCACGGATGGCCGCTACGGTCTCTGCCTTGGCGTCCGGACCGGCGATGATCAGCGCGGGATCGCTCGGCACAACCTGCAGCAGGCAAAAGCAAAGAAACAGGACGCCGATCAGCGCGGGAATCGAAATCAGCAGTCGACGAACGATCAGCGGCCCCACCAGCGTGTCTCCTCATTGTCTTTATTTTCGATGAGACTGACAGTGATCGTGATGGGCGTCAATCGGGGCGCATCGAGCCCGTTTCGAAGGCAGGGTCAATCCAGCAGCGCAAACCCTACCCAGTGCTGCAGCTGCTCGAGTGCCGGACGCGCATCGCCCACCTTGATCGTGCGCATGCCCATGTCGCGGGCGGGCTTGAGGTTGATGCCGAGATCGTCGAGATAGACACAGGCCTCGGGCGCCACCTGAAGGGCATCGGTCATCATGCGATAGATGCGCGGGTCGGGTTTGCGCAGTCCCGCTTTGGCGCTTTCGATCACGTAATGAAACAACTCCATGATCTCGCCCTTATACAAGCCGCCCATCGGGCTTGCCGACATCACCTTGAAGTTGTTGGTGATGCAGCCGATCTTCATCCGGGCCCGGATGCGGCGCAGCGCCTCGACCATCTCCGGGCGGATCTCGCCGGCCAGCAGCGTCAGCACTTCATGGCCGCGAACCTCGTGGCCGAGCACCCGGCTCTCCTGCGCAAAGGCATCATCGAACGCGTCCAGACTGAAATCGCTGCGCTCGAGTTTCGCCCAGGCGTTGTCATGCGGATTGGTCGCGTTGACGCTCCGAAGGAAGTCCTTTGGCAGCCCGCGCTGTGCCTCGAATCGGGCGAAGGATTCGAAGGGGCTCGAAGAGATGACTCCGCCAAAATCCCAGATCACTGCCTGCACTGCTGACACGTTTATTTCCTCATGTTCATGGCTGACGCAGCGAGGATATCGCAGGCGTGCCCCGCTGGGCCTATGAGATCCCCGAGGCATGCCCATGACGATGCCGATCATCGCAACATTGGCCGGCCGGCCAGCCGGCGCGTGCCGGGCCAATGTTTGCGTTGGCGGTATGCTCGCCCGATGCAAGCCGACTCTCACCGCGCGGGACCCAAGCCCATCGAGCATGGCTGCGCACCCGAACTCGATGTCGTGATCGAAGTGCCGCGCTGCAGCTTCGTGAAACGCGGCTCCAGCGGTCTGATCGACTTCATATCGCCGCTGCCCTGTCCGTTCAACTATGGCGCGGTCCCCGCCTTCATTGGTCTCGAGGGCGACCTGCTCGACGCGCTGGTGCTCGGGCCGCGCCTGCCCTTCGGTGCGAAGGTTCGGGTTCGCGCATGGGGAGCTATCACCCTGATGGACCGGGGCATGATCGACGACAAGCTGGTCTGCAGCGCGCACCCGATCACGTCACGGGACCGGCGCGATCTGCTGCGGTTCTTTCGTCTGTATGCCCGATGCAAGGCCGTGTTGAACCTGATCCGCCGCCGCCCGGGCCGCAATGCCTGCGAAGGCTGGATCGACGCCGGGCAAGCCCTGGCCCGCGCCCGGCCCCGCGACGAACAATGGCACGGCCCCGCGGTGCCGTTTTAAAAGGCCGTTGTTGAAAAAAATCCGGCCCGGTGCGGGTTCGCAATAGATAGACTGGGCGACCAGGCGCCCGCGCGGCGCTCAAGTTAGCCAATCAGGGGTCTACACCAAGCATGCTTGCCTTTCTTCCTCCCATCGTTCGCGGCGCTCTCGCGTTTGTCCTGCTGGTCCTGAACACGCTGTTCTGGTGTTCGCTGCTGTTCGCGTGCTCGCTCGTCAAACTGCTGCTGCCGATCGGCGCCGTTCGCACGCTCATCAATCCCGTGCTCAATGCCATCGCCACCCGCTGGGTCGCGGGCAACAGCGCGTGGATGCGCCTCACCCAGCGGACCCAGTGGGACGTCGAAGGGCTCGACGCGTTTGAATACCGTGGCTGGTACATGGTCAACTGCAACCATCAGAGCTGGGTCGACATCTTCGTTCTGCAGCATCTGTTCAATCGGCGGATTCCGCTGCTCAAGTTCTTCCTGAAGAGTCAGCTGATCTATGTTCCAGTAATGGGGCTGGCCTGGTGGGCGCTCGATTTTCCGTTTATGCGGCGGCATTCCGACGAGTTCCTGCGCAAACATCCCGAGAAGCGCCTCGAGGATCTCGAGACCACGCGGCGCGCCTGCGCGAAGTTCGAGAAACTGCCCACCAGCGTGATGAATTTCGTCGAAGGCACACGGTTCACCCAAGCCAAGCATGCCGCTCAGAAGTCGCCATACCGGCATCTGCTCAAACCCAAGGCGGGTGGCCTGGCCCTCGCACTGAACGTTCTGGGCGATCGATTCGATTCGCTGATCGATGTCACGATCGTCTATCCGGATGGCCCGCCAACTTTCTGGCATTTTCTGCGCGGCGACATCCAACGCGTCGTGGTTCGCGTGGCCCGTCGGCCGATACCGCACGCATTCAGCGCCGGCGGCAATGCCGCCGACCCGCAGGTGCGCAGGCAGGTGAAGGTCTGGCTTCACGACCTGTGGCTGACCAAGGACCGACAGATCGCAGAACTGCTGGCGACAGCCGCGCCGGACACGTCTTCGGCTTCGCCGTCAGCGGGTACCCTCGCCGGATGATCGAGCCCACCCCGGCATCACCCGCTCCGGAAGACGGCGAGCGGCTGTCCAAGCGGATATCCCGGATGATGTCGTGCTCGCGCAGCGAAGCGGAGCAATACATCGCCGGTGGTTTTGTCACCGTCGATGGCTGCGTGGTCGAGGCCCCGCAGTTTCGGGTGCTCGATCAGCAGGTCGCCATAGCGGCCGGCGCGAGCCTGGCCCCGGTACTGCCGGTCACCCTGCTCTGGCACAAGCCCGCGGGCGCCACGGTGACGACCGCGCTGGACCCGGCCAACCCCTTGCTGAACGCCGGGAACCGGTTTGCGGGCGACCGCTCCGGCATCCGAACACTCGCCAGACATATTCGCCAGCAGGTCTGCGTTTCGCCGCTGGAACCGCAAGCCAGCGGCCTGGTCGTCTTCAGCCAGGACCCGCGTGTGAAGCGCAAGCTTCAGGAAGAAGCTGCGCTCATCGAGCATGAAACCATGGTTGACGTGCGCGGCATCGTCAGCGACGAGGTTCTTGCCCGACTCAACGAGACCCCGGTGATCGACGGCCGCGCCATGCTGGCGGCCAAAGTGAGCCGCAGCCGGCAGGCCGGCGAGAGCACTGGCCTGCGTTTTGCAGTGAAAGGCAATTACCCCGACCAGATCCGCAAGATGTGCCAGGCGGTTAATCTGCAGCTCCTCGCAAGCAGACGCATCCGGATCGGCCGCATGCCAGTCGCGGGGCTGCAGCCCGGACAGTGGCGCTACCTGCTGGGCTACGAACGGTTCTAGGAACCTGCCGCGACGACAGATCGCGACCCTCTAATTCAGGAGACAGAAGTGAACAGACGAGCAGCAATGGCAACGATTCTCTTGACCGCCCTGAGCGGCCCGGCGCTCGCGCAGACCCCTGCCGACGGATACCCTGCCCGCACGGTCCGGGTGGTAGTGCCCTTCGCACCGGGTGGCGCACTCGACACGGTGGCTCGCCTGGTGTCGCAGAAACTCGGCGAGCGTCTCGGGCAAAGCTTTGTTGTCGAAAATAAACCGGGTGCAGCCAATATGATCGGCAACGATCTGGTGGCCAAGTCGGCCCCAGACGGCTACACGCTGCTGTTCGCGGCGGCGCCCATTGCACTGAACCAGGCTCTGGGCATCAAGACGCCTTATGACGTGCAAAAAGACCTCACACCGATTTCGCTGGTGGCCAGTGGCGGCGTGTTGTTCCTGGTGCACCCGTCCAC
>JAYVOV010000398.1:0-1530 GCA_043757735.1 Burkholderiaceae bacterium | reverse complement strand
GAGTTCGAGACGCGAGTGGCGGTCGAGACAAACCGCCGTACTGATTCGCGGCTGCTGCCCTGGTTGCAGCCTGCCGAAACGATGCGCGCGGAAATCAGCAACGACGTGGTCGCCAGCCTGCTCGAGCGCGCGCGCGCCACTCTCGAAGCCCAGGCGGAAACCGATCTTCGATTTGGCTTGCGCGCCAGACTGCGGGCCGAACTGGCGCAGTGCGAAACCGTCCGAGCGCAATTGCTGGAAGCCGCTGTCGAGTCGATTCATCCGGTACCTTCGCTGAAGCCCATGACTGACGAGGTCACGAAGCGCATTCAAGCGCTGCACAAGGTCCTGACCCAAACCGCGGCATCCCCCGAGACTGACAGCCCTGCCATGGCGCAACTCTCGCGATCGATCGCATCGGCAGATACGCTGGAAAAATTGTCGGCCTTTCGCCGCTCACTGGAAGCCTCGCAGGGTCTGGGGCTGCTCAACGACGACGAACTTTCCCAAACCTATGACCGCATCCGCAAAGCGACATCGCAACTTTACGCGGCGGCCGGCGCCGGGCGTCAAGGCGCGGACAACATCGCTCACCTGTCGGGACTGCCGCTCTACGCATTGCAGTCCGAGCTGGCACTGCAGCGCGCATGCTCGCTGGTTGTCGACGGGCACAACGTGCTTTTCCGTCTGCAATCTCGATTTCACGGCTCCCTCGATCAGGGTGTTCCGGGCGCGCGCGCCCGCGCGGCTCTGGCCCAGGCGCTGGTGGCTCTCGGCAGCCAGCACCCTGCGTTGAATATCCAGTTGTGGTTCGACGGAGAAACACAGCATGAGCACACCGCCAGTGCCAATGTACGCGTGCGCTATTCAGGCGGTATCGGCCAGAACCGGGCGGACGAACATATCTGCGCTTACCTGCTGCACCTTCACGCATCTTCCCCGCGGCGGCTGAGCGCCGTCGCAACGGCCGATGGTGAGATAGCGCAAGAGGCCCGGCGCATGGGCGCATTGGTGCTGGCACCCGAAGAACTCGGGGTATGGCTGGATGTAAAGGATCAGAGAAGCGACATCTAGTTTGACTCAGGGGACAGAGTAGCGATCAGGTCAGAAATCTCGAGGCGCTTGCAACACCGGCATCGAGTGAGGCGTAATGACAGCAGCGTTACACACGTCTAGAATACCGTTGTCCAACTCACGAGCACGCTCATGAAGGCAGCCGTCGCAGTATCAGCCAAGCGAGCCCTGCACAACCAAGCCAGCGGTGCCTCCCGGTGCTTAGTCGTTTGCGATGACGAACAGGTCGTCGGTTACTACGCTCTGGCTGCCAGTGCCGTTGCACCCAGCGCTGCACCCGGTCGTTTCAAGCGCAACATGCCAGACCCGATACCCGTCGTCGTCCTTGCACGGCTGGCCATTGCAGGCTCCCACCAGGGTCATGGCCTCGGTCGCGCCTTGTTCCAGGATGCTGCGTACCGGATCATTCACGCGTCAGACGCCATTGGCATCCGCGGCGTGCTGGTGCACGCCATCTCAGACAAGGCAAAGGCTTTC
>JAYVOV010000397.1:0-5581 GCA_043757735.1 Burkholderiaceae bacterium | reverse complement strand
CATCAACCCGCTGATCGTCTCGGCGCACGGCTGCAGTGCGGTCGATGCGCGCCTGTCGATCCAGTGAAACACTGGTACAAGAAGATCAATCTTCAATTCGATGAATCAACCCAGGGAGTCGACATGAGTGTGGTCACAGTGAAAAATTTCGACGACGGCGTCACGCTGATCGCCATCAACCGCCCCGAGCGCAAGAACGCGATCTGCAGCGACACCGCCATCCAGCTGCAGCAGGCCTTCGCCACCTTCGACGCATCCGAGCAACGGGTCGCCGTGATCACCGGCGAGGGCAACGACTCCTTTTCAGCCGGCGCCGACGTCACCAAGCTGCCCGAGCTCTGGCGCTGCATTCCCACTGTCGGCATCGCCACCGAAAAGCCGGTGATCGCGGCGGTCGGCGGCTGGTGCGTGGGCGGTGCGCTGGTGCTGGCCATGATGTGCGATCTGCTGGTTGCCGCCGAAAACGCGCGCTTCTCCTACCCCGAGGCCAAGCTTGGATTCACCGGTGGCATGATCGCTGGCCTGGCCGGGCGCATCCCGCACAAGATCGCGATGGAGATGATCGTACTGTGCCGCGTAATCGACGCGCAGCGCGCCTATTCCGTGGGCCTGGCCAACGAGATCGTGCCGACTGGCAAGCAGGTCGAAGCTGCGCTGGCGATGGGCCGTGAGATCGCCACGTTTTCGCCGCTGGTCCTCAAGACGCTCAAGCGCTTCGTGGTCGAAAACGTGCTGCCGCAGGGCCCCGCCGAGAGCATGGCGCGTACCGCTTATGCGCTCGCCAAGGTGCGCGAAAGCGAAGACGGCAAAGAAGGCGTGGTGGCTTTCAAAGAAAAACGCAAACCAGTCTACAAAGGCCGCTGAGATGACCCTGCTTCGTTGGTTGAGCACTGCCCTGATCGCGGCCGCCTTGCCCTGGGCGGCCGCTGTTCCCGCCTACGCCCAGAACTGGCCGACCCGGCCGATCAAACTGGTCGTGCCGTACCCGCCGGGCGGCAGTACCGATGTGATCGGTCGCGTGATCGCCGAAAAATTGTCCGGTCTGCTGGGCCAGCAGGTGCTGATCGAGAACCGCGCCGGCGCCGGCGCCAGCATCGGCGCGCAACTGGTGGCGCGTGCGCCTGCCGACGGCTACACCCTGCTGCTGTCGCCCAGCGCGGTGATGGCCATCACGCCGCACCTGCGTCGCGTGCCCTATGACCCGGACACCGATTTCATGCCGATCGCCGCCTTGTCGAGCAGTTATGGCATCGTCGCGGCCCGCAAAGACCTGCCGGTGTCCAACATGACCGAGCTCTTCGCGCTCGCCCGCAAGGAGCCCGGCAAGCTCACCTTCGGTTCTGCCGGCACCGCGACCGCGACGCACATCTCCGGCGAAGTCGTGCATTACAAGGCCGGCATCAAGCTGCTGCACATCCCCTACAAAGGTTCGGGCGAGTCGCTCAACGATCTGATGGGCGGGCGGATCGATCTCATCTACGATCCGATCGCACTGCCGCAGATCAAGGCGGGCACCATCAAGGCCCTGGCGGTGACCAGTGCGTCGCGAAACCCCGAACTGCCCAATGTGCCCACGCTCAAGGAGCAGGGAATGGAAGTGCCCGGCGGCAGCTGGTTCGGCCTGTTCGCGCCCAAGGGCACACCGCCCGAGATCATCAGCCGCCTGGCCGCTGAATCAGAAAAAGCCATGAGCAGTCCTGGTGTCCGCGAACAACTGGTCAAGTTCAGCCAGTACCCTGATTTCAAGGGAACGGCCGCATTCGCCGTCGACATCAAAGCCGACAGCGCGTTCTACAAAGACCTGGTGCAGCGGATCGGGATCAAAGTCGAATGAGCGCCGCGATGACCGATCGATTCGCCAGCCTTGCCTGCTGTCCGGGCGCGCGCGCGCCGCCCGTGCGGCAGCGCGATCGACCGGTACAGGCGCCCGGCGCTCAGCCGAACAGATCGACCGAATAATCCAGCTTGATCTGCGTACCCGCCGCATCGAAAGCGGCCCGCTGCTCGTTGGCGCCGTAGATCACGCAGTGCGCGATCGCACCATTGGTCCGGCTGCCCAGGAAGTCTGCGATGCTCGCGTCCACGTAGGCCGCGACATCGGTGTTCTCGGCCAGATAGCGCTGACCATCGAACCGATCGAACTTCGGGCCGGCCGAGCGGCCTTCCCAGACGCCGTACAAGTTGTAGTGCTGGAACAAGGTGGCGTTGTCCAAGTTCAGGCTGGTGAGATCGGCCCACTTGTTCTTGTAGTAGGCGGCATCGAACCAGCTGTTGGGCAGTTTCCCCTGCGCCGCGCCGCCGGACAGATAACTCTGCGCCGCGTTGGCCAGAGACACCGTGGGTACCAGCTCCGGGTTGTCGAGCAGGTAGTAGACCGGATCGAACAGAAAGGTGGCTGTCTTGCCGTAGGCTGGCGTCACACCGCTGGCCGGCGCAAGCAGCTCGAAGCTCTTGTCGGCGAACTGCAGCTGCTCGATGTTGCGCAGGGTGTCGAGCCCTTCGGTGGCCACCGTATCGGTCACCTGCCAGCTTGCGCCAATCTTGGCCACTCGAAAGCTGCTGCTGGCGCCGGCATAACGCGCGGCATCGATGCCGGCGCCGCCATCGAGCGTGTCGTTGCCCGCGCCACCAATGAGGGTGTCATTACCGGCGCCACCATTCAGCGTGTCGTTGCCGGCGGCGCCGTCGAGGATGTCGTTGCCCGCGCCGCCGTTCAGGGTGTCATTGCCAGCAGTGCCGACGAGCGCCTGATTGGTCACACCGGCGGTAGTAAACGCGGTGGTAAACGAATAGGTCGTCAGCCCGGGAAAATGATTGCCCGCCAGATCCCGGATGCTGCCCGGATCCAACTCGACCTTGTAGCCGGTGCCCGCGGCCAGGTCGACGCTGGGATTGATCGTCAGTGTGCTGCCAGAGACGCTCAGGTTGGCGCTGGTCGCTGCATCGTAGATGGCGACGATCGCATCGCTGGCCGACTTGATGACCATATTGCCGACACCGATCTGCACCGCTTCATTGAAGTTGATGACGATGTCGCTGGCCGGCGCCGCCGAAGTGGACTTGTCGGCCGGACTGAAACTGGCCACTGTCGGCGGGACGCTGTCGGCAAAAAAAGTCGCGAGGGTGATCACATCGCGGCCGCTGTTGAACTTCAGGATCTCGATGCTGATCAGGGTGGCATGGAGCTGCTGGCTGGCGCCCGTGACCGAGTCGACCAAGATCGATCCATCGCTGTTTTTCCGGACCGCGTAGTCGGAGCGCAGCGAGGTGCCGAAATCGATCGTATCGGTGCCGCCCAGCCCATCGAGCGTGAAAGTGCCCGGATTGACGATCGTCCAGGTGTTGTTGCCGGCGGTGCCGGTGAATGTCGTCATGAAGTTGTACCTCTGGTGAAGCATTGGCCGAGATGATCGACCGCGAGAAAATTCATGCCGGTCTGCTCTAGAAAAGCCAGACCATCGGCCTGTTTGAGCATCGCGATCGTGCTGCAGTTGCCCGCGATGACCGCCATCGGCGCCAGCACGCTGACGGTCTGCCAATGGGTGACCGGCATGCCGGAACGGGGCTCGAGAATGTGGCAGTAGCGCCGCCCGTCACGCACGAAATAGCGTTCGTAGTCGCCGCTGGTGGCCAGGCCGCCGCGTTCGACGGGAATCGTCGCCACCATCCGGTTGGCCTCGCGCGGGTGCTGGATGCCGATCATCCAGGGGCTGCCGTCCGGCCTGGGCCCGATGAAGCGCATGTCGCCCGACAGATTCACGTAACCGTGCTGCGCGCCCTGCGCGATCAGCGCGGCAGCGGCACGATCGGCCGCGTACTCCTTGCCGAAGCCGCCGAAATCGAGCTCCATGCCCGCTTGCGGCAGACGCACGCCCGCTGCGTCACGCTCGACCGCGGACCAGCCGACCAGCGTGAGCAGTGGCGCCAGTTCTGCCGGCGACGGCACCTGGCTGGTACTGAAATTCCAGGCCCGCCGCAGCACGCCGGAGGTGATGTCGAACAGCCCGTCGCTGGCCCGATAAAGCGAGTCTGCGTAGTCGAGCAGCGCACACGTCTCGTCGTCGCAGGCCACGGGCCGGGCACCCGCCGCGGCGTTGATCCGCGAGACGATGCTGTCGGCGCGGTAACGCGAATACTTGCGCTCGATACGTGCCACCTCATTGATCGCCGACGCGGCCAGCGCATTCGCCGCCGCCTCGTCGTCTGCGACGATGACCACCTCGCAGGGACTGGCCATTGCGGAAAATGGCAGACGGTAGATCGGCACGGCAGGCTGTTGCGCAGGCTGCGTCAGAACAGACGCGTGATGCCGAGCTGAATACTGCGGGCGTCAAAGGGCGCCAATCCGGCGCTGCCACCACCCGCCAGCTTCCAGAAGCTGCGCTGGCCGTATTGCTCGAACTTCACATCGACCAGCCAGTCGGCATTGAGCTGCTTGGCGACCTTGACGCCGACGGTGACTGCACCAAAGCCGGCCAATCGCTGATCCAGCGACGAATAGAGCGCGCCATCGGGCGGATTGGTAGGGAACGGTCCGCTCTCGGGATCGACATCGACATAAAACCGCGCGGCGCTCTGCGTGTAGTAGCGCAGCAGCGGCGTGACTGCCCAGCCGCGGCCCAACGGATGCATGTACTCGAATCCGACGGTGTGGGCCCTGATGCCATAGGTGTCGGCGTAGTAGCGATAACTCAGCCGGGTCACGGCCTCGGTCGCATCGATATGATGGTTCCAGCGCACCAGCATCTTGGTCTGGTTGCGTTCGCGCGGACGGTTGTCCAGCACCTTGTAGGGGTCGGAGAAATAGCCGGCGCCGCGCGAGTAGCCCAGGTTGAGCTGCACCAGGTCGTTGCGGGTCATCACCTGCGTGATGCCGAGCAGCAGTTCGTCGGTCCGCTTGCGTTCGTTCTCGACGATTGCGTTGGTGGGGTTGATGACGTCACGCGTTCCGGCCCAGCCCAGCGTCCAGGTGGTGTTCTTGTCGGCGCTCGACAAGCCCGCCTGGACATACAGTGCACGCGACAGGTAGTCATGCTCGGTCGAGCCGGTGGCGCCAACCGTCAGCAGCCCGTTCGAGAAATACCGGGTGACGGCAAGGCTGCCGGCACGCCGAAAATCGCGCAGCCTGGTCAGGCCGCTGGTGTGATAGGCCGGCGAGGCGCCGGAGATCGAGTCGGTGATGTAGGTGCCGCTCAGCGACCAGTCTTCGCCCACCGGCGTGGTCACCATCAGCGACGGCGCTTTCACCTGGATGCGATCGGCGCCGGGCTGGCTGTCGAAATAGTCGAGGTATTTGAAGCTGATCGAACCCCGCTCCGGCGGGGTTTCAGCGTGCGCGGACGGCCCCATCGGGAGCGCCACCGCGGCCGCCAGCAGGCTGGCACCCAGGGGGAAGTCTTTGGCGAGGCTCATCTCAGTTGCAGCCGCAACCGCCGCCGCCGATGCCCGCGCCGCCCGAGGCCGCTTCCTTGCTGCTGTAGGTATGCTCCTGGAACCCGGCATCGAGCTTGTCGTTCTCGAAGACCATGTCGGGCTTGGCGAGCGTGCCTTTCTCCCAGGGCTGGACGGGCGCGATGAGTGC
>JAYVOV010000396.1:0-1541 GCA_043757735.1 Burkholderiaceae bacterium | reverse complement strand
GGCGCAAGCGTATTGACGCAACGCTGCCGCTCGATTCCTGAGGACTTTTCCACGCAAGGCAGTAGATGAGGTTTTCGATCTATCAGGACACCGCGATCGGTGCCCGTTCGGTCAACCAGGATCGCATGGGGTACTGCTTTACCCGTGACAGCCTGTTGATGATCGTCGCCGATGGCATGGGTGGGCACCAGCGCGGCGAAGTGGCGGCGCAGATCGTGGCGCAATCGGTGGCGGCCACCTTCCAGCGCATGGCGCGGCCGGCCCTGGCCGATCCGATCGAGTTCCTCGACTTTTCCCTGCGCCGGGCGCACCGCGAAATCCTGCAATATCAGGAGGCTCATGGCATGTCGGAGCCGCCGCGCACCACCGTGGTGGCCAGCATCGTGCAGGGTGGTCGCGCCTGGTGGGCTCATGCCGGTGATTCACGCATCTACTGGACTCGCGAGGGTGCGCTGCTGATGCGCACCCGTGACCACTCCAAGGTCGAGAGCATGGTTGCAATGGGCCTGCTCGAACCGCATCTCCAGGAAAACCACCCGGAACGCAACAAGGTGCTCAATTGCCTGGGCTCGCCGTTCGAGCCGACCATCGAGATCAGCCAGGGCGTGGCGCTGCAGCCGGGGGACACCCTCATGCTTTGCAGCGACGGCATCTGGGGTGCTCTGGCCGAAGGAGAGGTGCTTCGTACACTGGATGAAATGAGCGTGCTGCGTTCGGTCCCGGAACTGGTGCGGCGAAGCGTCATCGCGGGCGGGCGCGCCGCTGACAATGCCACGGCGCTGGCGATGCGCTGGGAGAGTGCCGCCAGCGAGAACGAACAGCTTTCGTCGCACGAACTGCCCGACGGCGCGATCACCACCACCATCGCGATCGGGCTGCTCGACACTGAGCCGGCGCCAGAATTGTCCGACGACGAAATCGAACGCACGATCCGCGAGATCAAGAGCGCGATTGCCAAGACCGGCGCTCGCTAAGCGCGTCTGAAACCCCACCGTATCTTGCGGCCCGGTCCCAGTCCAGGCGTTTCTTGCGCTGGCGCGCAGGTTCGCCAGGCCGCCCCGTAGAATGGTGGCCATGACTTCATCGACGCCCCCCCAATCTGCGCAGCCGTCGGCCGCCGTGGCGCCCGCATCGGCAGTTGCCCTGACCGCCACCTTTTCGCGCCCCAGCGGCCGCGCGCCCGAGCAGTTGCGCCCGGTGCGTTTCACGCGCCATTTCACCCGTCACGCCGAAGGCTCGGTGCTGGTCGAGTTTGGCGACACCCGGGTGCTGTGCACCGCCAGTATCGAAGACAAGGTGCCCGGCTTTCTGCGCGGCAAAGGGCAGGGCTGGGTAACGGCCGAGTACGGCATGCTGCCGCGTGCCACCCACACCCGCAACGACCGAGAAGCGGCGCGTGGCAAACAGTCGGGCCGAACGCAGGAGATCCAGCGCCTGATCGGTCGCAGCCTGCGCGCAGTGTTCGATCTGTCGGCGCTCGGTGAACGCACGCTGACGCTCGATTGCGACGTGCTGCAGGCCGATGGCGGCACGCGCACCGC
>JAYVOV010000395.1:0-5609 GCA_043757735.1 Burkholderiaceae bacterium | reverse complement strand
GCGTGATGTTGGACACCAGGCTGGCCACGAACATCGGTCGAAATTCCAGCCGCCGCTGGGAGACTGCCAGCGAGACGGCGCCGAAAGGGATGATGACGAAGCTCAGCGTCATCCAGCGCAGTGCTTCGCCGATGCGCGGATTGCCATAGAGGTCTGCGACGGGCCAACTGAGTGCGAAGATCGCCAAGGCCGTGGCCCAAGACAGGCATGCGTTGAGCCAGAGCGCCGAGCGGATCGTTGTGTCGTCGTCGCTCGGCGCCTGCACCAGGTATTCGCCAATACCGAAATCGCGCAGGCGCCCCGCAATTGCCATGATCAGCGAGACGATTGTGAACACCCCGATCTCCGCCGGTGCGATCAGCCGGGCAATCGTTACCGACGAGGCAAATTGAATCGCGACCGAGAGAACGCTGTCGGCCAGCGTCAGTGAAACCGAACGCCTTACTTGCGGCATGTGATCTGCGAGGCCAGCCAATCGATCGCCTGATCCCAATGCTCGCGACGAGTGAGCGTGTGATCGGCGTCGGGTATCCGCAGGATCGTGGCGGATCGCCCCTCCAGGCCGCGCTGCCAGCGCGGATCACGCGAGATCAGAGACTCTGTCTCGGCGGCGGTCAGGTCGGCGCCTGACAGAATGGTGGCCACTTTTCCCTTGAATTTCTCGCGGGACCGCATGAGCATGGCGGGGATGTTTATGGGCGCGGCAACCTGCGCGAGCGGCGCGGCAATCTGCGGCGAGTTGTCCGGTGCGATGCTGCCGTCTTGCGAGGACGGCGTTATTGCCCGGCCCGCGTTTCCCATGAACTTTGCGCGCAGGTGTCGCAGCGGGTCGGCAATGAGGTTGTTCAGCGTCAGCTTGCCGCTGAACAGTCGCTTCCAAAGCGCAGGATCCATCAGCCGTTTGGCGTAATAGTTCCTGATCATCGCGTCGCCCAGGCTGGCTTCGCTGCGTACCCAGGGATTCAGGAGGTACACGCCTGCGGGGGCGATCCCGGTGCGCTCGATCGCTGCAATGGCGAGCATCGCCGCTGAGGCGCCATCGCACAGCCCGCCGACCCATATTCGTGGCTGCAAGGCGGCGTTCCTCTCCACTTCGTTCCTCAGCGTGTGGGCCGCCGCCGCGATGTCCTGGATCGACTGCTCGAAGGCAAGCGCCTGGCCTGGGCTGTCTCCCCAACCGCCCACATCGAACCGCAAAGTCGGAATGCCGCGCCTGGCCAGACCGCGTGCCAGCTCCACGAACATTCGGTGCGATCCGACCCGCGTCTGGGGCTGGCCCGCGACGATCAGCACCGCCTGGTCAGATCCGCCAGGCAATGCACTGGTTGCTGGCAGTGCCAGGATGCCGATCATCTGCCCCTGTTGCCCCTTCATGATGACAGCGCATTCGCGAACTGAGTCAGAAACCGCCATCGGCGGCATCGGCGGCATCGGCGGCATCGGCGCCATCGGCGCCATCGCCGCCATCGCCGCCATAGCAGGGCCGTGGTGTTGCCCCGTTGAAACCGTCTTCGCTTCCTTTTGATCGGACACTGCCCTGGCAGTCGAAAGCGCGGCCAGCCAGCCCGAGGTGCGCTCGAATGTTGCCGCCGGCATGCTCGGCTCCATTGACGACCAGTAGGGTTCACCCTGCTCCTGCGCCGCGCTGACGTCCCAGCCGCCGAGCTGCCATTGTTTTGCCGACTGGGCGAGCGCTGTTGACATCGACTGGCCCTCACGAACCACTCGCTGCGTGTTTAACAAGAGCATCTTGCCCGGCGCAGGCGCCTGGAGGCCCTCTGGCGCCGCACCCGTCAGGTCTGCGAGACCTTGAAGGAGCCGGGTGTCCAGGAGGTACCCGGCAAGCGGCTCCGCCCGCGCGCGCTCGGCGCTGTCGTTCAAGGGAAGCGTTTGCGGGACGCAATTGGCTGAGGGTTCAGACGTTTTGCCATTTGCGAGCCGGCCAAGCTTGCGCAATGGATCGATCAAGGCCCTTCCGCTGGCTGGCATCTGCCAGAGCAGCAGATGATGAGGAGTGCGAGTGGTGTGGCTCAGATGCGCTGCGACCAGCGCGCCCATTCGTGTGCCCCAGAAGACCAGCGGCGCAGCCGGGTGATCGCGTCGAATCAGTTCTGACCATCGGGAAAGATCGTCTTCCCAGATGTCGAATGTCGCGGCTACCGTGTCGCCGGCCGAGTCGCCCGTGCCGAACAGATCCGGAATCCAGGTCAGCCAACCTTCGGCCGCCAGCTGTCGTGCCTGTTCAACCAGCACCCGTCGGGCCAGCGTTGCTTCGTCCAGGAAGGGCTGAATGCACAGAATGACACCGCGCCTCGGCGCCGAGCGAGGTGGCGTGATCTTGAGAACGAAACGAGCCCCGCCAGGGAATCCTTCGACGAACTCCGGGCTCGACAGGCTGCCTGAACTCACGCCAGCTTGGCCTCGACGAAGCGCTTCAGATCGCCGAAAGTCTGGAAAATATCGGCGCTGACCTCGTCATCTTCGATCGGTACGCCGAAATCATCCTGAATCTGGGTGAGCACACCGAGCACAGCCATTGAATCCAGTTCGGGGATGGCACCCAGGAGTTCGGTACTGTCCTCCAGCCTGGCCGGCAAGGCACGTTTGCCTACCGCAGACTCCAAAATACCTCGCAAAGCTGCTTCAACCGACACTTCCGACATCCTGACTCTCCATTCGTTTCCGCGATTTTAGCCAGCCACACACGCTAGCCACCATGACGTTTGCCGCACGGCGGCTCCATAGGCGCCGTGCGGTGGAATATAGGCTTTGGGAGACCGCATGATGCAGCCACGCAACACTGCGAAAATCCACCCGCCGAGCGACGCCGATCGTCGGCCGATGCTCCTTCATGCCGAGCGTCTGGTCGGTGCGGCCCGCCATTGGGGCGATAATCCGGTCTAACCGAAACCCCGGAAGGCAGCACATGAGGCTCCGCAAGGCAGTATTTCCCGTGGCAGGCATGGGGACCCGATTCCTCCCCGCCACCAAGTCAATTCCCAAAGAGATGCTGCCGATCGTCGATCGCCCGATCATTCAGTACGCGGTCGACGAAGCCATCGAAGCCGGCTGCGACACCTTGATCTTCGTTACCGGGCGCAGCAAGCGCGCGGTCGAAGACTACTTCGATCGTGCGCCTGAACTGGAGGCCGAGCTCGAAGCCAAGGGCAAATTCGAGGCTCTCGAGGTGGTGCGCAACATCATTCCTTCGCATGTGAAGGTGTTGTTCGTGCGTCAGCACACACCGCTGGGCCTGGGCCACGCCGTGCTGTGCGCGCGGCCGATGATCGGCGACGACGAGCACTTCGCGGTGCTCCTGCCGGACGACCTGATCGATGGCCATCCGGACGGTGTGCTCAAACAGATGCTGCCGGTGGCCGAAGCGACCGGTGGCAGCGTGATTGCGGTGGAGCAGGTGCCCAGGGCAGACGTCAGCAAGTACGGCGTGATCGATCCGGAGTCGACCGCAGGCACGGTGACCAAGGTGCGCGGCATCGTCGAAAAACCGTCGGTTGAGTCTGCTCCGTCCACTTTTGCAGTGGTTGGCCGATACATTCTCCATCCCAGTGTCATGAACTGTCTGGAGACTTTGCAGCCTGGCAGCGGGGGCGAGATTCAACTGACCGATGCACTGGCGCAGCAAGTTGAATCTCCCGGGCTGCATGCTTATCGGTTCAGCGGCAAGCGTTTCGACTGCGGCAGCAAGCAGGGCTTCCTGACCGCCAATATTTATTTCGGGCTGCGCTGATAGCAGCAGACTGCGGCAAACCATTCGGCAGATGCGCAGCATCTTGTTTCTAGTTCATCGGATTCCGTACCCTCCCAACAAGGGGGACAAAATCCGCTCGTACCATCTGCTCAAGTACCTCTCTCAGCACTATCGGGTATTTCTAGGCGCGTTCGTGGACGACCCGTTCGATCTTCGTTACGACAAAGATGTCAGAAGCCTGTGCGAGCAGTCGCTGCTGGTGCCGATGAGCCCGAGCCGACGCAAGGTGGCAAGCCTGAGCGGGTTTTTGACCGGTGAGTCTTTGTCCCTGCCCTACTACCGCAATCGCGCCATGCAGGCTTGGGTAGATGCCACCCTGGCTGGGCAGTCGATCGATTCCGTGGTGGTGTTCAGTTCCACCATGGCGCAGTTCGTGGATGGGCCTCAATACGCGCATCTCAATCGGATCGCCGATTTCGTCGATGTCGACTCCGACAAATGGGCGCAATACGCTTCGCGCACGAGCGGGGTCAAGCGCTGGGTCTATGAGCGCGAGGCCAGGGCGCTGCAAAAATACGAACGCCACGTTGCCGCTGCGTTTGATGCCACGCTGCTGGTCACGCAGGCGGAGGCCGATCTTTTTCGACGCATTGCGCCGGCGTCGGCAGAGCGGATCTCTCATTACGATAACGGTGTCGACACGGCGTATTTCGACCCTGAGCTGGTGCCCGAGTCGCCCTATGCTGCGGGCGGCCCAGTGGTGGTTTTCACTGGTGCCATGGACTACTGGCCGAACGTAGAGGCGGTGCAATGGTTCGTCGATGCAGTATTGCCGCTGATCCGCGCGCGGCGCGAAGATATTCGTTTCGCGATCGTCGGCAGCAACCCGACCGAAGCTGTCCTTGCCTTGGGCCAACGGCCGGGCATTCAGGTGACCGGGCGTGTGCCCGACGTGCGCCCTTTCCTGAAATTTGCGGACGTGGCGGTAGCGCCGCTGCGCATCGCGCGCGGCATTCAGAACAAAGTGCTCGAGGCACTGGCGATGGCTCGGCCCATCGTCGTCTCCGGCCCGGCAGCGGAAGGTTTGAGAGATTCGCCCGAGATCGAGCAGGCTACCGCCGACGATGCGGCAGCGTTTGCCGGCAAGGTTGTGGAGCGGATCGGAACGCCTGCGCAGGTATCGCATCGGGCGTTCGTGACTGACCACTACAGTTGGGAGAGTCAGCTTTCGCGGGTCGCGCGGCTGATCGAGCGTCCATGAGTTCGTCGCGCGCGCGGGTCATGAGTTCGCCCCGCGCCCGGGTCCTGGTCTATTCCAGCCTGTTCCCCAGCGCCGCCGTGCCCAACGGCGGCGTGTTCATCCGCGAACGAATGTTCCGGGTGGCGGCCCGGCTGCCGCTGGCGGTGGTAGCCCCGCAGGCCTGGTCGCCGTTTGACGCGCTCATCCGGTTGTTCAGGCCCGGCTTCAGGCCACCGGCTCTCCGGTTCGAGACCATGTCGGGCATCGAGGTCTATCGCCCGCGGTTCCTGTCGGTGCCGGGCATTCTGAAGGCGCTCGATGGCTGGCTGATGGCTGCCTGCACGCGCGGCACGGTGCGGCGCGTGGCACAGCGCCTGGACGCCACCGTCATCGATGCGCACTTCGGTTATCCGGACGGCTTTGCCGCCACCGTCATCGGGCGAGAACTGGGTCTGCCGGTCGTGATCAGCCTGCGCGGCAGCAAGGATCAACGGCTGATCGGCACCCCCCGTGAAGCAGATCTGCGGCGCGCGTTGTCCAGCGCCGGCCAACTGATTGCCGTCAGCAATTCTCTGATCCGCGATGTGGGAGAGCCACTGGGCCAACCCGCGGCTCGTTTCGAGCGGGTCGGCAATGGCGTGGACCTGGGCCGATTCTCGC
>JAYVOV010000394.1:0-1542 GCA_043757735.1 Burkholderiaceae bacterium | reverse complement strand
CAGGCCTGGGCGAGCGCACCGCCGTCAACTTGCTTTCAGCGCTGGTGCGGCGCGGCCTGCTGCGCGGCGCCAAATCAGGGCGTCGCCTGCTTGAAGGTGTCGCAGCCGGTCAGCGTGCCCTGTGTGAAGCCAGCCTGGAACCAGTACTTGCGCTGAGCCGACGAGCCGTGGGTGAACGAGTCTGGCACCACTGTTCCTTGCGACTGCCGCTGCAAGGTGTCGTCGCCAATGGCGGTTGCCGCGCGCAAGGCTTCGTCGACATCACCCTGCTCGAGCCAGCCCTTGGCCTTGTCCGAGTGATGCGCCCAGACGCCGGCAAAGCAGTCGGCCTGCAGTTCCAGGCGCACCGAGAGGGTGTTGCTCTGGCGTTCCGACATGCGCCCGCGCGCGGCCTGCACCTTGTCCATGATGCCGATCTGGTTCTGCACGTGATGGCCCACCTCGTGCGCGATCACATAGGCCTGAGCGAAGTCGCCAGGGGCCTTGAAGCGTTCTTCGAGCAGGCGAAAGAAGCCGAGGTCGATGTAGACCTTCTGGTCGCCGGGGCAATAGAACGGGCCGGCCGAGGCTTCGCCGGCGCCGCAGGCGGTGGGCGTGCGCCCGCTGAACAGGTGCAGCCGGGGCGCCTGATACGTGCGCCCGGTCTGGCGAAAAATCTCGGTCCAGGTGTCTTCGGTGCTGGCCAGCACAACTGAGACGAATTTGGCAGTGCGGTCTTCCGGTTTGGCGCCGGGCTGGCTGTGCGGCGCGCTCTGCGACGGGGCGCCGGAATCCATCTGACCGCCACCGCCGCCGCTGAGCATGCTGAGCAAGGTGAGGGGGTTCACGCCCAGCAGCCAGCCGCCGACCAGCGCGATGGCGACCGTGCCCAGGCCGATGCCGCGTCCGCCGATGCGCAGGCCGCCGCCGCCCTGGCCACGTCCATCTTCGACGTTGTCGCTTTCCCGTTGGCCATCCCACCGCATGCCGATCTCCTTCGATGCTGCCGATTGCGAGCCGGGTGCGACCCGATTGCGACCCGATTGCGACCCGATTGCGACCCGATTGCGAACCGGGCGCGACCCGGGCGCGACCCGGGGGCGACCCGGGGGCGACCCGATTGCACGCTGATTGGCAGCGTGCTGCGACCCGATTCGGGCGGTGCGCCCGATTTGCCGCCCGCTCTGATGTGCAGTCCCCCGAGTTTAGACCGCTGCAGGTCACTACAATGTAGTCAATGATGGAACCTGCTTCGATTCCTCGCTCAGATCCGGCGCCCGTGCGAACAGTGGCGGTCGATCGACCCCTCGCGTGGGTGGCCAGGGGCTGGCATGACTTCCTGGCGACGCCCTGGCTGGGCATGGCGCATGGCGCGGGTTTTCTGGCAGGGGGCCTGGCGATCGCGCTGATCGGCTGGGGCCGGCACGACCTCTTGGCGGGCGCGTTTTCGGGCTTTCTGCTGGTCGGGCCACTGCTGCTGGGCGGCTTGTACGCGATCAGTCGCGAGCGGCAGGCCGGGCGGCCCGTCAGCGCGGCGACAGTGGTCGCGTCGTGGCGTGGCGG
>JAYVOV010000393.1:0-5612 GCA_043757735.1 Burkholderiaceae bacterium | reverse complement strand
CGCTCCTGGCGCAGGCGATGGCCGATCTCAGGGCGGCTGGCGAAATCGTGGTGCGGGCATTGCCCGGTCACGAACAGGAACAGCAGGAGTTCAATTGCGACCGTGAACTGATCTGCGAAGGCGGTGCGTGGCAAGTCCGCGCGCTCTGAATTCATCAAGCTCTTTAGAGGAAAGCGGCTGTCGTGGCCCCGCCGGGGCTGACCACGGTCGGAATGAAAATGGCTAAGAACGTTGTCGTGATCGGCACCCAATGGGGTGATGAGGGCAAAGGCAAGCTGGTCGACTGGCTCACGGAGTCAGCCCACGGCGTTGTCCGTTTTCAGGGCGGGCACAACGCCGGGCACACGCTGATCATCGGCGGGCGAAAGCAGGTACTGCGACTGATCCCGTCGGGCATGCTGCGCCCGCGCACCATCTGCTACATCGGCAACGGCGTGGTGCTCTCGCCAGACGCCCTGCTGACCGAAATCGCCGAGCTCGAAGCGGCCGGCGTTTCGGTGCGCGATCGTCTGCGCATCAGCGAAGCCTGCCCGCTGATCCTGCCCTATCACGTTGCCATCGACCAGGCGCGCGAGGCCCGTCGCGGCGAAGGCAAGATCGGCACAACCGGGCGCGGCATCGGTCCTGCCTATGAAGACAAGGTGGCCCGACGCGCCTTGCGTGTGCAGGACCTCTTCGCGCCCAGGCGCTTTCGCGAGCGGCTGGTCGAAATCCTCGATTTGCACAACTTCGTGCTGCAGCACTACCTGAAAGCGCAACCGCTGTCGGTCGACCAAGTTGCAGACGATGCATTGGCTCTGGCCGATCGTCTCAAGCCAATGATTGCCGATGTGCCGCGCGCGCTGGCGGAGTCGATGGCGCGTGGCGAGAACCTGCTTTTCGAGGGTGCGCAGGGCGCGTTGCTCGACGTCGACCACGGCACCTACCCCTACGTCACGAGCAGCAACTGTGTGGCGGGTGCGGCGGCGGCTGGTTCGGGTGTCGGTCCGCAGAGCCTGCACTATGTGCTGGGGATCACCAAGGCCTACACCACCCGTGTCGGTTCAGGACCATTCCCCACCGAACTTTTCGATGACATGGGCAAGCACCTGGCCACTGTCGGCAAGGAGTTCGGCGCCGTCACCGGGCGGCCCCGACGCACCGGCTGGTTCGACGCACCGGCGCTCAGACGCAGTATCCAGCTCAACGGCGTCAGCGGTCTGTGCATCACCAAGCTCGATGTGCTTGATGGCCTGCCGCTGGTGAAGCTGTGCGTCGGCTATCGCGAAAAAGGCGCCTCCGGTGGCGCCACCATCGATCTGCTGCCATTTGGCGCCGATGCCGTCGAACACATGGAACCCGTGTTCGAAGAAATGCCTGGCTGGACCGAAAGCACCTGTGGCATGCAGAACTGGGATGCGCTGCCCCTGAACGCTCGGCGTTATCTCGAGCGGCTGTCGCAATCGGTCAACGTCCCGATCGACATCGTCTCGACCGGGCCTGATCGCGATGAGACCATCATGGTTCGACACCCCTTCGCCTGAGCCAAGTGTCATGAAAGACCTCTACGTATCCTGGGACGAGTACAACCGCCTGATCGAAAAACTCGCCATTCGTATCTACGATTCCGGCTGGCAATTCGACGCGATCGTCTGCCTCGCCCGCGGCGGGCTGAGAGTGGGCGACGTGCTGTCGCGCGTTTTCGATCGACCGCTGGGCGTGCTGTTCACCAGTTCTTACCGCGAGGCTGGCGGCACCAAGCAGAGCCGGCTGATCATTGCCGATCATCTGTCCAGTGCGGCGCCGTTGCCGGGCACGCGCTGGCTGCTCGCCGACGATCTCGTCGATTCGGGCGCAACGCTGGCCGAGGTGGTGCCGGTTTTGAAGGCGCGCTTTACGCAGATCGAAGAGATCCGCTCGGCGGTGATCTGGCGCAAGGGGGCTTCGGTGGCCGAGCCCGACTACTACATCGAGTATCTGCCCACCAACCCCTGGATTCACCAGCCCTTCGAAGAATACGACCACATGCGGCCGAGCGATTTGAAGACTCGATGGGGGGCTTGATCGTTTCGTGGAAGGCGGGCCCGGTCCGGCCGGTAGGCCGGCCCTTTCGAGACCTCGCGCAAAGTCAGCAGGGACTTTGCTTTCTGGGCCTTCAAATGAAAAGACCTGCTTGCGCAGGCCTTCGAGATGGTGCCCAGAAGAGGACTCGAACCTCCACAGTGTTACCACCGCTAGGACCTGAACCTAGTGCGTCTACCAATTCCGCCATCTGGGCTTTCTGTCGTCTGAATTTCTTCAGCGACAGAGGCGCGAAGTTTAAAGTACCGGTGGGATTTGTCAAATCGAGCTGATCGATGACAACACCCATCTCACTCTCTCTGAAAGTTCGAGGAACCGGACCATGACTCAAGCCGCGTGGGTGCTGCCCACTCGCGACGAAATCCTCGAGAGCCTGCGCACGGCCGATGCGCCGTTGGCTCCGCAGGAACTCGCGCTACGCCTGGCGGTGCCGGCGGAGCATCTCGATTCTCTGGCCCGCCGCGTCGCGGCGATGGAACGCGATGGGCAACTGATGCCCAATCGCAAAGGCGTGTTGCTGATTGCCAGCAAGCTCGATCTGGTCCCAGGGCGTGTGCAGGGGCACCGTGATGGCTTCGGCTTCCTGATCCCGGATGCCGGCGGGCCGGACATGTTCCTGAACCCGCGCGAGATGCAAAAGGCGATGCACGGCGATCGTGTGCTCGCCAAGCAGGTGGGTTACGACAACCGTGGCCGCCCGGAAGGCGTGATCATCGAGGTGACCGAGCGCGCGCATCGCCGCCTGGTCGGGCGCTTCCTGTCGGAGCGTGGTGTCAGCGTGGTGGTGCCGGAAGACCAGCGCATCAAGCACGACATCCTGATTCCACCGGGTGATGCCGGCAATGCTCAGCCCGGGCAGGTCGTCACGGTCGAGATCATCGATCCACCGTCGGGGCACGGTGGGCCGATCGGGCGCGTCATCGAGGTGCTGGGCGCCATCGACGATCCCGGCATGGAGATCGAGATCGCGGTGCGCAAGTTCGACGTACCGCATCAGTTTCCAGAGGAAG
Organism: Burkholderiaceae bacterium; assembly: GCA_043757735.1. GTDB lineage: Bacteria > Pseudomonadota > Gammaproteobacteria > Burkholderiales > Burkholderiaceae_E > Quisquiliibacterium. Next base: position 2,541 of record JAYVOV010000393.1, on the reverse strand, counting down.
CTCTGGCGCGAGCAGCGGCGCTGCCCGACAAGGTTCGCGCCACCGATCTGCGTGGCCGCGTCGACCTGCGCGATGTGCCGCTGGTGACCATCGACGGCGAAGATGCGCGCGACTTCGACGACGCTGTTTATTGCGAGCCGCATGGCGAGGGCCGCAAGGCCGGGTTCCGGCTGATCGTGGCCATCGCCGACGTATCGCACTATGTGACGAGCGGTGACGCGCTCGATCGTGAAGCCACGTTGCGCTCGACGTCGGTGTATTTTCCGCGTCGGGTGATCCCCATGCTGCCCGAGAAACTGTCGAACGGCCTGTGCTCGCTGAATCCTGAAGTGGAGCGGCTGGTGCTGGTCTGCGATATGGTCATCACCGCCGCTGGCGACGTCAAGGCTTATCAGTTCTATGAGGCGGTGATGTTTTCCGCAGCCCGGCTCACCTACGACGAAGTCTGGGGCATTCTCTCCGGGCGCGATGCGCAGGCCATTCGCAAGCGGGCGCCGCTGGTCACGCAGCTGCAGCACCTTCAGGATCTTTATCGGGTGCTGGCCAAGCAGCGCGAAATTCGTGGCGCGGTCGAGTTCGAGACCGTCGAGACCAAGATCGTCTGCAATTCGGTGGGCCGTATCGAGAAGATAATCGCGCTGGTCCGCAACGACGCGCACAAATTGATCGAAGAATGCATGCTCGCGGCCAACGTCTGTTCGGCCGACTTCATGAAGCGCAGCCAGCACGCGGGCTTGTACCGGGTCCACGAAGGGCCCACGCCTGACCGGCTGACCAATCTCCGTGAGTTTCTGCGCTCGGTGAGCTTGTCGCTGGGCGGTGGCGAGAGTCCGACGCCGCGCGACTATGCCGAACTCGCTCAGCAGATCAAGCCGCGCCCCGACTCGCTGCTGCTGCAGCAGATGATGCTGCGCTCAATGCAGCAGGCCGTCTACACGCCGCACAACAATGGCCACTTCGGGCTGGCCTACGAGGCCTATTCGCATTTCACCTCGCCGATCCGGCGCTACCCCGATCTGCTCACCCACCGGGTGATCAAGGCCTTGCTGCGCGGCGAACGGTATGCGCCGCGCTCGCCCAGTTCAGATGCCGACGAGCAGGTGGTGCAGCCTAAGCGGCGCAGCGACGCACCGGCCCAGGTCGATCGCTGGGAACAGTACGGCATTCTGTGCTCGGCCAATGAGCGGCGCGCTGACGAGGCCTCGCGTGATGTCGCGGCGTGGCTCAAGAGCCAGTACATGCGCGAACGGGTGGGCGAACAATTCGTTGGCCGCATCACCGGGGTGGCAACGTTCGGTGTCTTCGTCACGCTCAACGATCTGTTCGTCGAAGGCATGGTGCATGTCTCGGAGCTGGGCACCGAGTACTTCCAGTACATCGAGAACGCGCACGAGCTTCGCGGCGAGCGCACCGGTCGGCGTTTCCGGCTCACCGATGAACTTCATGTGCAGGTCTCGCGGGTCGATCTCGAAGCGCGACGCATCGAGTTTCGGCTGGTCCAGAAAACCGGTTACAAGGAAGTGATCGCGGCCGCGCAAAAGGCCGGCACGCCCCGCGCGACACCGGTGGCACGCAAGGCGGCGCCGGCCAAGAGCGCCGAGGTGGAACGCGCCCGCACCGAGCGCTTGAGCGCGGGCCGACCCGATGTCCGCAACGCGGCGGCGGGAGCGGCGCGCGCGGCCAAACGGCGCAAGCGCAAATGACGGTGCCTGGCAGTACAGAGATCTGTGTCGAGCGGCGCGGGTCGATTCGACAGGAGTGGACCCGATGCTGATTTCCGGTTTTCATGCGGTCACGGCGCGCCTCAAGCGCGGCGCCGAGGGCATCACTGAACTCTATCTGGCGCAGACCCGCGGCGACGCGCGTGCGCGTGACCTTCTGGCGCTGGCCCGCGCGATGGGCGTGAGCGCGCATTCGGTCGACATGGCGCGCATCGAGCAGCTGTGTCCGGCCAAACGCCACCAGGGCGTGGTGCTGCGCGCCGAGACCGCGCAGGCGCTCGCCACCGACCTGGAAAGCGTGCTCGAGATGCACGCCAAGCCTTTCCTGCTGGTTCTGGACGGCGTGACCGATCCGCGCAATCTGGGCGCCTGCCTGCGAGTGGCCGATGGCGCCGGCGTGCATGCGGTGATCGCGCCCAAGGACCACGCCTGCCCGCTGACCGAAGTCGCGATCCAGACCGCCTCAGGCGCCGCCGAGAGCGTGCCCTACCTGATGGTGACCAATCTGTCGCGCACGATCGATCTGCTGCAGGAACACCATGTGTTCGTGATCGGAACCGCCGACGAGACCGATCAGTCGATCTACCAGATGACATTGCCGGAGTCGGTGGCCTGGGTGCTGGGCGCCGAGGGCAAGGGCTTGCGGCGTCTCACCCGCGACCGCTGCGATGCGCTGGTGAAGATTCCGATGGCCGGTCAGGTGCCGAGTCTGAATGTGTCGGTGGCCGCGGGGATCGTGCTGTTCGAGACGGTGCGCCAGCGTGGGCAGAAGCGGCCGAAGAGTGCGGCAGTCTCCAAGGATTCAACGCCGCAGGCGTAG
>JAYVOV010000392.1:0-5613 GCA_043757735.1 Burkholderiaceae bacterium | reverse complement strand
TCGCCGCGGATTGCATCCAGTGGCAGGTAGGCGTCGGCATAGAACGAATGTTTGCCGCCGTTGCGTTTGGACTGGCTCAGGTCGGCCGCGAACAGCTGCTCGTAGTACTGGCCGCTGTCGTGGCTCTGCTTCCAGTTCCAGTCGGCCATATCCCAGGTGAGCGCCGAGATGGTGGAGTACACCGTGCCGACGCTGAGGGCGCCGCCGTACTGGGGTTTTTCGGCAGGCGCCTGCGCGAGAGCCGGGCCGGTCCCGACTGCAATCGAAACAGCCAGCAGGCCGCTGCGGAACAAGGAGCTTAGGAGCGTCGATGCCATGGTGTTGGTCTTTCTTTGTCGATCAGTCCGGCGGAAGATCGCCGGTGCCACCAGAAATTGGATTTGCGTGTGCGTCTGGTTTTAGCGTGAACCACGCAGACGCGGGTCGAGCAGGTCGCGCAGGGCATCGCCGAAGACATTGGTGGCGTACACCACCACGGTCAGGCACAGCCCGGGCGCCAGTGCCAGCCAGGGTCCCTGGAACATGTAGGTGCGGCCACCGCCCGACAGCAGGCCGCCCCAGGTGGGGGCCGGCGGCGGCACGCCCAGGCCCAGGAATGACAGACCCGATTCCGCCAGGATGACCGCGCCCACCCGCGTGGTGAACAGCACGATGATGGGCGGCATGATGTTCGGCAGGATGTGCCTGATCAGGATGCGCCAGGTGGATGAGCCGATGGACTGCGCCGCATGCACGTACATGTTCTCGCGCACCGAAACCACCGCGCTGCGGATGATGCGGGAACCGGCGATGCCCAGCAGCATCCCGAGCGTGCCGATGATCTGCGGCATGCCCGGACCAAGCACCGAGACCACCACGATCAGGATGATCAGGTCGGGAAAGCTCATCCAGGCATCGACGAAGCGCTGAGTGATCAGATCGAACTTGCCGCCGAGGTAACCGGTCGCGATGCCGATCACCACCGAGACCACGGTGGCCAGTGTGGCGGCCGACAGCCCGATGATCACCGACAGCTGCGCGCCGTAAAGGCAGCGCGAGAGCATGTCGCGGCCCAGGTTGTCGGTGCCGAACGGGAATTGCCACGACGGCGGTTTGAGCCGGTTGATCGGGCTGATCTCGTTCATGCCGTAGGGCGCGAGCCAGTCGGCGAACACCCCGCAGAAAAGGAACAGCAGGAAGATGACCCCGCCCGCCGCGCCCAGATGCTTGGTGCGGAACAGGCGGCTCAGGAAACCAGGTGGTTTGTGTTTGGCCGGAATTGCGCCAGGCGTTGCGATGACAGCGCTCATGAACGGACCCTTACGCGCGGGTCGAGCAGGCCGTAGCTCAGATCGACCACCAGATTGATGAGCATGACCGCCACGCCGACCACCAGAAACACCCCGGTGATGATCGGATAGTCACGCTGATTCACGGCATCGAGCAGCAGCGTGCCCATGCCGGGAATACCGAAGATCTGCTCGATGATGACTGCGCCGCCGATCACCAGAGGGGCTTGCAGGCCGATCAGGGTGACCACCGGAATCAGTGCATTGCGCAGGGCATGCCGGAACACCACCAGGCGCTCGGGCAGGCCTTTGGCCATGGCGGTGCGGATGTAGTCCTGGCGCAGCACTTCGAGCATCATCGTGCGAGTCATGCGCATGGTGACCGCCGACAGTGCAGCGCCCAGCACTGCGGCCGGGACCAGCATCTGCTTGAGATTGCCGATCGGGTCTTCCCAGAACGGGATGTAGCTGACCTCAGGCGACCAGCCCCAGTAGATGGACGGGATTACCACCACCATGGTGCCCAGCCAGAAGCTGGGTACGGCCAGCAGCAGGATCGAGAACGAACGAGCGATGTAGTCGCCCGCGGTGTCTTGGCGGACGGCCGAGTACATGCCGACCGGCAACGCGATCGACAGGCCGATGATGATCGCGAACAGACCGAGTTCGAAGGTGATGGGAAGCCGCTCGATCAGGCGCTCGACCACCGGGGTGGACTGCCACAGCGAATTGCCCATGTCGCCGCGAAACAGGTTGCCGACCCAGCTCAGGTACTGCGACCAGATCGGCTTGTCCAGGCCGAGGGCCTTGACCAGCGCATCGCGGTCCATCTTGTTGGCACTGATGTCGTTCTGGCTGAGCATCATGTCGATGATGTCGCCAGGGATCAGGCGGACTGTCGTGAAGACGATGATGCTCGCGAACAGCAGCGTGGGGAGCAGCGCCAGCAGGCGCCTCAATACATAGGCCTGCATGGTTCAGCGACGCCGGCCTTGCAGCTGGGTAAATTCAGCCGTACCGGAATTTCGAGGGCTGCGTCCGGGGTACGCGAGCGCGGGTTTGGTCATCTGTCTCCTCCTGTGAAGGATCGCCTGCTCTTTTGCGGAGTCTGTCGGTGTCAGTTTCAATGTAGCACGCGCCGTGCGTCGTGCAAACCCACAACCGCACCAGCCGCCCGGGCAATCGGCGCAGACATACTCGAACCTCTAAAACCGATGTCCGGCGGGTGGACTCAGCGCATGTCAGACGCTGTTTCCGGGCCAGCAGGACAGCAGCGCGCGCAGCGCCGCCACGAGTGCCGCGGGCTGGTCGACCATCAGGTGGTGGGCGGCGTCGGGGATCTCGACGAAGGGTGATCCGGGTGGCAGCATCGTGCGCTGAGTGGCCACCACTTCGGGGCGCACCAGCGCCGAGCGCGAGCCGTACATGTTGGCGATCGGGCAGCCCAGGGCTCGCAGTTCATCGGTGGTTCGTCCGCCTTCGTAGCGGCTCCACAGGGTGGGGTCGAAGCGCCAGGTCCAGCCGTGGCCGCCGTCGTTTTCCAGCGCCACGCGGCGCAGCGATGTGCGCGCAATGTAGTCGGCGATGAACAGGTTGCTCACCGGCTGCGGCGGCATGAAGCGAAACTGCCGCAGGGCCGCGTTATGCGATGGATAGACCGGCAGCTTGCGGGCCGAGCGCAGCGAAGGGCCTCGGTCGGCGTCGCGACTGGCCCGCTGCTCGCGGGTGTAGAACGGCGCATCGAGCACAATCGCAGCGCGCAGCCGCTCACCGGCGCGATGCGCGCAGGCGATGACTGGAAACGACCCGTACGAATGGCCGACGAAGACCGGCGGGCGCGAGCCATCGAAGAGCCCGGTGTGTTCTGCCGTGGCGAATGCTTCATCGGCGTAGAGCCCGATCGAATATCTTTCACGCCATTGCGATCCACCCATGCCCGACAGCGAAAATGCCGCCACCCGAAAATCGGTGGCCAGCAGGGGGGCGACGAAAGACCACCAGTCGGCGTGGGCGGCGCTGCCATGGACCAGCAGCAGGCCGGGGCGTCCGCGCTCTCCCCAGGCCAGTGTTTCGATGTCGGCGCCGGCGACTCGAATCAGGTCGCGTTCGGGCTTGCAGGCCAGCGCCTGCTCGAACCATTCGGGCGCCGGCGGTTGCGCGCCACCGAACGCTGCAAGCGGCTGGCTTGCCTCGGGCGGCAGCGGGCGATGCGCGCCGCTCATGACGCAGTGCGCCGCAGCGCGCGGCCCACTTCGTTGCGCCCCTGCACACCGCCGTTTTCCGGGACGAGGTCATCGGTGCGATCGCAGACAGCGGCGAAATTGTCGGCGATGCGATCGGCGCTGGTGTCATTGAGCCCGATCCAGGCGCCTTGAGTGAGCGTGATGCTGGCCGTGGCGAACGAGCCGGCGCCGGCACACAGGATGGTGCGGGTGGGCGCCTGATCACTGGCCAGGTAGACGATGCCGGGCGAAATCGATTCGGGCGTGAGCACGGCCAGGACTTCCGGTGGCAGCAGGCCTTCGGTCATGCGGGTCGCCGCGGTGGGCGCGAGGCAATTCACCTTGATATTGTGGCGGGCGCCCTCCAGCGAAAGCGTCTGCATCAGACCGACCAGCGCCATCTTGGCCGCGCTGTAGTTGGCCTGTCCGAAATTGCCGTTCAAGCCCGATGACGAGGTGGTCATCACCACGCGCCCGTATTGCTGCGCGACCATGATCGGCCACACCGCCTGCGTGCAATGCACTGCGCCCATCAGGTGCACCTCCAGCACCATGCGGAAGTCGTCCATCGTCATTTTGGCAAAACTCTTGTCGCGCAGGATGCCGGCGTTGTTGATCAGGATATCGACGCGTCCCCATTCGCCCATGGCCTGCTCGACCAAGCCGGCGACAGCGGGCGCATCGGTCACGCTGGCGCCATTGGCGATCGCCTGGCCGCCGGCCGCGCGGATCTCGTCGACAACGCGCTGCGCGGCCTGCGCGCTTGCGCCCGTGCCGTCGCGCGCGCCGCCGAGGTCGTTGACGAGCACGCGCGCGCCGCGGGCGGCCAGAGCAAGTGCGTGCGCACGGCCCAGACCGGCGCCTGCGCCGGTCACGATCGCGACGCGGTCATCGAGACGAATCGTCATTTGAATTCTCCAGGGGTTTCGACAGGTGGCTGGTCCGCAAATTAGGCGCGATACGCCCGTCACGAAGTGTGTTTATGGCAAGCTAGCAGAAAATCGGCAAGCAATTCAAAGCCGTGATCAAAGCTGTGATCAAAGCCGTGACTCCGCACTGCGCAAAGACGCGAGTCCGCGCAGCGGATCGACCGATTCAATCCTCACATCGACTCCAAGGAGACAGACATGTCTTTGTTCAATCTGGACGGCAAAGTGGCCGTCATCACCGGTTCGTCACGCGGCATCGGGCGCGCCATCGCCGAACGCATGGCCGAGCAGGGCGCGCGCGTGGTGGTGTCGTCACGCAAGGAGGCGGCCTGCCTCGAAGTGGTCCAGGCGATCGAAGCCAAGCACGGCAAGGGCCGTGCCATCGCCATTGCGGCCAGTATCTCGTCCAAAGATGACCTCAAGCGTCTGGTCGACGAGACCATGCAGGCGTTCGGGCGTATCGACATACTGGTCTGCAACGCGGCGTCCAACCCGTACTACGGGCCGATGGCGGGCATCAGCGACGAGCAGTTCCGCAAGATCCTCGACAACAACATTGTCGCCAACCACTGGCTGGTGCAGATGGTGGCGCCGCAGATGATCGAACGCAAGGACGGCGCGATCATCATCATCTCGTCGATCGGCGGGCTGCGTGGTTCGCCGGTCATCGGCGCGTACTGCATCTCGAAAGCGGCTGACGCGCAGATGGCGCGCAATCTCGCGGTCGAGTTCGGCCCGAGCAACGTGCGGGTGAACTGCATCTCGCCCGGCCTGATCAAGACCGACTTCGCCCGCGCACTCTGGGAGAACCCCGAGACCGCCAAGCGCGCCACCTCGACCACGCCGCTGCGCCGCATCGGCGAGCCCGACGAGATCGCCGGCGCCGCGGTGTTCCTGGCCTCGGCGGCCGGCAGCTACCTCACCGGGCAGAACATCGTCGTCGACGGCGGCGCCACCATCTGAGCGCCCCAGGATTTAACGCCATCAGCCTCCCAGGAGCCGTCGCCATGAGTGCAACCGTCATTGCAGATCCTATCGAGCGCTTTCGCGCCGAAACCCGGGCATGGCTCGAAGCCAACTGCCCGCCCGAAATGCGCCGTCCGGTCACGACCGAAGACGACACCTGCTGGGGCGGGCGCAACTTCAAGTTCCAGTCCGAGGCGCAGCGCCAGTGGCTCGACCGGATGGCTCAGC
>JAYVOV010000391.1:0-5628 GCA_043757735.1 Burkholderiaceae bacterium | reverse complement strand
CGTGGGCGTGGGCGTGGGCGTGGGCGTGGGCGTGGGCGTGGGCGTGGGCGTGGGCGTGGGCGTGGGCGACAGGAAACGCTGCGGATCCTACAGCGCGCGGCCCATTCGCAGCGCGTCCGGTGAATTTGCCGACTATCGGGGCGTCGTCTGCAACCTCAGCGAGCAGGCCGCGCAGCGATGGGTGCTCGGCGATCGGCGGGCACTCGAGCGGGCGCTGACGGATCTGCTGTCGAACGCGATCAAGTACAACCGCGACAACGGCCGGGTCGACGTATCAGTCGACCTGACCGATACCCGCGTCCGCGGCACCGTCAGCGACACCGGGCCCGGCTTGAATGCCGAGCAGCAGGCCCGGTTGTTCATGCCATTCAACCGACTGGGCGCAGAGCGGTCTCGAATCGAGGGCAGCGGACTCGGACTGGTGATCGCTCGCCAGCTGGCCCAGGCCATGCAGGGCGATAAGGTCGCAGCAACGACCCGCACCGGATTCGAGCGCTACTGGACCAAGCTGGCAGACCTGAGCGCGCTGATGGCCTGGCTCGATGAAACACTCGCCTGAGCAGGCGGGCGCCCAACCATTTCGGAGATTTCCATGCAAGACAAGCCCGCGGCTGCACGTCAGCCGGTCATCCGCCTGCACGACGACGACAACGTGGCGATCGCCAGAACCGATATCGGTCTGGGCCAGGCGCTGGGCATCAACTCGCTGAACAGCCGCAGCCAGGTGCCCGCGGGCTACAAGATCGCGGTACGCGCGATCGCGCGGGGCGAGACGATCCGCAAGTACAGCGAGACGATCGGCTTTGCCGCCGCCGACATCGCGGCAGGCACCCTCGTGCACACGCACAACGTCGAATTCAAGGAGTTCGATCGCGACTACGCCTACGCTCGCGACTACGCACCGGTCAGCGTTCTGCCCGCCGCCGAGCGGGCCCGCTTTCAAGGCATCGTGCGCGACAACGGCCAGGTCGGCACGCGCAACTACATCGGCATCCTGTCCAGCGTCAATTGCTCGGCCACCGTCGTGCAGCGGATTGCCGCCTGGTTCACGCCCGACCGCCTGGCCGAGTACCCAAACATCGACGGCGTCGCCGCCTTCAGCCACGCCCTGGGCTGCGGCATGGAAGCAACCGGCGAGCCGATGGCAATGCTGCGTCGCACCCTCGCGGGCTACGCGCGGCACCCGAACATGGCGGCGGTGCTGCTGGTCGGTCTGGGCTGCGAACGCAATCAGATCGCCGGCGTTCTGGAGGCCGAGCAGCTCACCACCGGCGCCCGTCTGCACACCTTCGTGATGCAGGACACCGGCGGCACCCGCGCCACCATCGCGGCCGGCATCGCGGCGGTCAAGGCGCTGCTGCCGCAAGCCAATCAGGTCGAGCGCCAGCCGGTAGACGCCAGCCACTTGAGCGTGGGCCTGCAATGCGGCGGATCCGACGGGTTTTCAAGCATTACAGCCAACCCGGCTCTGGGCGCGGCGATGGACATCCTGGTGCGCCATGGCGGCACCGCCATCTTGTCCGAGACCCCCGAGATCTATGGTGTCGAACACACGCTCACGCGGCGTGCCGCCAGCCGCGAGATCGGCGAAAAACTGGTCGAACGCATCCGCTGGTGGAAAGACGAATACGCGCGCGGCCGCGATGTCCAGATCAATGGCAAGGTGAGTCCGGGCAACAGCGCCGGCGGCCTGGCCAACATCTACGAAAAGTCGCTGGGCTCGGCCATGAAAGGCGGCACCGGGCCGCTGATGGCGGTCTATCGCTACGCTGAACCAGTGATCCAGAAAGGCCTGGTGTTCATGGACACGCCCGGCTACGACCCGGTCTCGGCCACCGGTCAGATCGCCGGCGGCGCCAACCTGATCGCATTCACCACCGGCCGCGGCTCGATGTTCGGCTGCAAACCGGCGCCGTCGATCAAACTGGCAACCAACACGCCGATGTACGAGCGGCTGCGCGAAGACATGGACATCAATTGCGGGCAAATCCTCGACGGCACCGTCACTCTGGCGCAGATGGGCGAAATCATCTTCCAGCGGCTGCTCGCGACCGCCTCCGGAGAGCCGACCTGCAGCGAGCTGCTCGGACTGGGCGACCACGAATTCGTACCCTGGCAGGTCGGCATCATGGGCTGACCGTCGCCTTGGCGGTGCACACGTCGCTGCCATTGGCGGGCAGTTCCTTGCCGACCAGTTTCTGCAGGGGCACCCAAAGCAGTGAGGTGGCGAGCCTGCCGGCGGTTGCCAGCACATCGCCGGGACTGACGCCGATCGAATAGTCGCTGAAGCCGCCGTGCACCTCGATCGGGGTGGCCAGGCTGAAAAACTGCGCTCGCTTGGGACTCGGCTGAAGCCGCAGGGCGATGCTCTCGTCACGGAAGTCGATCCGCCCGGTGCCCTGCACCCGCACCCGTGTCGTATCGAGCAGAATCAGGCGTTCGGTCAGGACACCGTCGGTCAGCGTGAACCGGCCGATCCCGCAATTGATTCGCGAGGCAACGGCCGGATCGACCCGCGATGCAAGTGCCGCGAACAGATTGGCAGCCCACAGATCGAAGACATCCGCGCCCAGGTTGCGAGGCTCGACGACAAAATCGATGGTGCCGCTGCCATGCTCCATGGTTTTGGCCAGCGTCGGCGCACGCGACCGCAAGTCGGCGTCCAGGCTCAATCGGCCCTGCACCGGCGATTCCGGCTTGATCCGGCGCGCCAGCACGCCGTAGTCAAAGCCTTCCACCTGCATTCGCGCGTACACGTCGACGTCGCCTGGTCCGGGCTCATAGCCCAGCCAGAATGACGCCCGGCCGCCTGGCACATCGATCTGAACCGGACCGATATCGGCACGGCCGTTTTCAACCTTCGCCACCAGCCAGCCGTTGCCCAGGCGATCGGCCCCGGCCAGCACCTGATCGACCTGCACCACCACAGTCGCGTTCTGGCGCGCCAGCGCCTCCCGGCTGAGCAGACGTTGCGCCTGGCCGCTGGCCAGCGCCGCACGCTCGCGCAGCGCCTGCACGCCGGCGGGCGCGCCCACCGACGCATTCGCCGCGGTCTTCGGCGCCTGCTGCTCGAAAGGCCACCAGGTGCCAAGACGGAAATCATCGAGCTGGATCGTCGGCGCCGTGAGCGAGAGCTCGAATTGCGGCGGCTTTTCAGTGGTGATCAGACTGCCGCTCCCCTGCAGCAGACTCTGCCCGACGCGCAGCCGCATGCTGGAGACCTCATACCCCCTGCCCGACAGCGCCAGGCGGCCGATCAGCGAATACGGCCCCCAGGGCGGCAGCGCCACCCGAGCCAGCGGGCTGAGGAGATCCAGCCGTGCACCATCCAGACCCAGCGAGAACGCCATCTCGCCATCGCGAAAGGGGCGCGCCAGCGTGCCGTTCACCCGGAGCCGGGATTCGGCGGCGCGGGCGGTCAGATCGAAGGGCAGATTCTGGTCGGTCCGGACCAGTTCGGCGAGCCGGCCGGTGGTCAGTTCCAGCGCGATCGGGATGCCGTCGAGACGACCATCGAGGGTGAGCGCCACCGGCTGCCCGGGCTGCGCCTTGACGGCGCCCCGTGTGACGGCAATGGTGGCCTGCGCGCCCGTGTTGCGGTCGCGCAGGATCACCCGCCCCGCTTCGAGGTCGGCGGTGAACTCGGAGCGTTCGAGCACCTCGCCCAGGCGGCGGCCGCGCGCCACGCCGTGGATGATCAATTTGCCGACATGGGCGTCGATCCGGTCGGCGAGCGCGAGCGCGCGCAGCATCGCGCCGATATTCGCATTGTCCGCGCCGAGCCAGAGTTCGGCCTGCGACTGGCCATCGCGCACGTCGAACGCCACCGCACCTTCGAAGGACGTGCCCAGCAGACGCGCGGCAAAGGGCGAAGCGAGCAGACGGCCGTCGCGCATCTGCGCATCGAAGCGGATGTCAGACCACGGCAGAAGGCTGCCCGCGATGCGGTCGATCCGCACCCGCAGGTCGGTGTCCGACAGATCGATCGCGCCAGGCAGGATCGCGATGTCGAGCACAGGAGCACCACTGGTGCCAGGCTCGGACGTCGGCAGCAGCGATTCGAGCTCGGCGAGATCGAGGGTCTCGGCGGACAACTGCAGCCGCATCAGCGCACGCGCTGCCGGCGCTCCGGGAGCCCCGGACTTCCTGGCCGCGCCTGCCGCGCCCGACTCCCTCGACCCGCCCGACACCTGGGCCAGCTCGGCCGACAGCACACTGCGCCCGATCCGGATCACGCCGCCATCCAGCGCCCAGCGCCCCTTTTGCCAGCGCGCGCGCCCCTCGATCGCCAATGGCAGCTGCCGACCCGCGGCCGCAGGCGCCGCTCGTGCACCACCCGCCGGCGCACGATCGCGGCTTTTCAGCCAGGCGGCCGCGTCGCCCGCGTGCGCCGCCGTCAGCGAGAACCGCAGATCGGTGCCCACTGCGCCGGCGGGGTCGGCAATCGTCCCCTGCACAGTCGCTTTCAGGCCCCGCGACGTGGCACTGACCCGCACCGGTACCGCCCCCTGCGCCAGCACCGCCAGCGGCGCACCCTGCAGCGAGGCGCTGAGCGGCTGCTCGAGCAGCGAACCATCGGCCTGCACGGACAGCGCCTGGCCGGGCGGCACAGTCAGCACCAGTGAATCGACGCCGAACGCCACCGGTCGCGCCGCCGAATCGTCAGCCTGATTGCCGTAGGTCAGCCCGCCGCGCGAGACCACCAGCCGGACATCGAGAGTCCTGGTGAGATCGCTCACCCGTTCGCCCTGAGCCGCCATCCGCATCGAAAAGCCGCCAAGCGCCCCATTGATGCCGCGCAGACCGAAGACCAGCTCGGCCAGCCCGCCGAGCGGGGAGTCCCGCGCGCCCAGGGCGAGTTCGACGTGCGGCGGACTTGCCCCACCGTCGGCCAGCAGCTCGCCGTCCAGTCGCACCCCCGCGACCTGCGCATGAATGGGCGCGGTCAGGCGCCCGTCGTCCAGACGCAGCCGCACCGAGCTGTCGCGCACGTCACCGGGGAGGTTGAGCCAGCTCGCCACCGCCAGTTCGATATCGGCATCGATTCCACGCAGACGGCCCAGCGGCAGCTTCGCCTGCCCGACATCGCGGTACCACTGCGCCAGGCTGCGCGCCGGCGCGGCAACGCTGCTCGCGTCTTGTTCCAGAAAGGGCCGAAGATCGAGCGCGGGTATCGCCAGCGAACCGGTGATTCGCGGACGCACACCGTCGAGCTTGAATTTCAGATCCCCGCTGATCGAGGTCTGCCCGAACGACGCCGCCAGTCCCTGCAGCGCGGCGCTGCCCGGCTCGAATGACAAGCGGCCGGCGAGCGCCGCCGCCCCTGCTCGCGGCAGTTTGCGGCCCAGCAGGCGCTCGAATTCGCGCAGGTCCGGCGTGCCGATGCCGACGTCGAAGGCGCCCCGCCAGCCGCTGGCAGAATGGCTCAGACCGCCTTCGGCCTGAATCGCCGACCCGAGGAAACGCAGGCTCAGCCTGAGCGGCCAGCGGGCATCGGCGCCTGGCATTGCCAGCGCGCCGCCTTGAAGCGTCACCTCGTACGGAAACTGCTTCTCGACCGACCCCCTCATCTGCAGTGCCAAGGGGCCACCCGCCGGCGCAGAGCCCTCGAGCGAATCGAGGTCGAAC
>JAYVOV010000390.1:0-1549 GCA_043757735.1 Burkholderiaceae bacterium | reverse complement strand
ACGAAGAGGCAGCCCGGCCGGATTGCGCGGGTGTCGGTACAGACATCGAGAATCGGTACGGTGCCGTCGCCGATCAGCCGGCCCGCCGACAACCAGTTGAATCCTTCACGCAGGTTGAACATCGCCCCCCCTGCCCGGCTGCGGCTGCTTGGTTTGCACGGCGGCTCTGGCGACCATTGCCTGCCGGGCAACCTGAACGTCGGAGAACGGCAGCCGCACGCCCTTGATCTCCTGATAGTCCTCGTGCCCTTTGCCGGCGATCAAAACCACATCATTGCTGCGAGCCCTGGCGATCGCCATTTCAATGGCGAGACCCCGGTCGATTTCGGTGACCATCGGCTCGCGGTTCAATCCGGCGCGGACGTCGGAGACAATTCGAAACGGGACTTCGGAGCGCGGGTTGTCGGAGGTGATGACCAGGTGGTCGGCGCCACGCTGCGCGATGTAGCCCATCATCGGGCGCTTGCCCGGATCTCGATCGCCGCCGGCGCCGAACACACACCAGAGATCGCCGCCGCGGGCCAGCGCAATCGGGCGCAGGGCGTCCAGCGCATTGGCCAGCGCGTCGGGCGAATGGGCGTAGTCGACAATCACCAGCGGCGCACCCGCGACAACGATTCGCTGCATGCGTCCGGGCACCGGCTCGAGCTGCTCGAGCCGGTCGATCGCTTCATCGAAGGTCATGCCGAGCGCCAGCCAGCATCCGGCCACCGCCAGTGCATTGGCCACATTGAAGCGGCCAAGCAATGACAGCCGCAGGTCCGCTCGACCGTAATCACCCGCGAGCGCAAGCGTGATGCCCTCGGCATCCTCGATCACCCGATCAGCCATCAGCATGCGATCGCCGCGCGCGCCGTGCTGCCCTGGCGAAAACCCATAGACGATGCGCAGGACCGGCGCCTGCGCGGCAGCGTTTGTGATGGCCGCAAGCATGGCGACACTGGCCGGATCGTCGCCATTGACAACCGCCGTACGCAGCCCGGGCCACGCGAACAGGCGGGCCTTGGCGGCCGCGTACTCTTGCATCGACGCGTGGTAGTCGAGATGGTCGCGCGAGAGATTCGTGAACGCTGCGACCTCGATCGCGGTGCCGTTCAGGCGGCCCTGATCCAGACCGATCGAGGAGGCCTCCATTGCCACACTGCGCGCACCTTGCGCCGCGAACCCGGCCAGCAGGCGCTGCAGCCCGAGGGCATCGGGCGTGGTGAGGCCGGTCGATTCGATCTGCGGCCGCTCGCCGGATTGCACCAGGCCGCCGCCCAGGGTCCCGACGACGGCCGACGGTGCTCCAGTCAGCGCCAGCCCCTGGGCGACCCACTGGGACACGCTGGTCTTGCCGTTGGTGCCGGTGATCGCAACGACTCGCAGGCGGCTGGCGGCGTGGTCATGAAACGCGGCCGCGATCGGGCCTGCGAGATCCCGCAGCCCGGCCACCGCGAGCTGGTCAATGGTCTCGGGGAGCGCCGCCGCCACCGAACCCGTGTGCTCGAAGACGACTACCGCCGCGCCCTGCGCGATCGCCTGCGCGACAAAAGCCCGGCCGTCGGAC
>JAYVOV010000389.1:0-5644 GCA_043757735.1 Burkholderiaceae bacterium | reverse complement strand
GTGAACTCGCCGTAGACCGAGTTGCCTTTGCGGAAATTCACCGTGTAGTTGGTGTGTGTGTCGATGTCGTCAGAACTGGCAGTAGTATTGGCGCCCGCTGCCCAGCCGTTGCCCAGAGACACGCCCCAGTGGCAGACCTCCTTGTGCCCCGCCACATGGAAGTTGAAGATATAGCCGCGCGGGATGTTCTGCACCTGATCGGCCGTGATGATCACGCCATCGCCCAGATGCTCATTGGCGTGATGGGCATCGATCTGTCTGCCGATGGAGGCCAGCCATCGCAGGGAGACGAAGCCTGCATTGAACAACCAGAGCCTGACCGCGTTGAAACAGACCGGGTTGGCGCCCAGGCTCTCGTCGCGACGCGTTCTGGTTCCCCATAAAAAATCGCCATTGGGATTGGCGACATCCTCCGCGACCTTCGCGAAGGCCAGGCTCGAAGCGCTGCCCATGGGCAAGTAGCAGAGAATGGCCTCCTTGACGATGTTTTCCTGCTTGCCTTGATAGAATTTTGGGGTGGTGCCGTCAACGACCAGCGGTGTCGCCGTGTAAGGCGGCTTCAAGTACACCTCCTGGCACAACATCAGAGCCCGCACCGCCGAGTGCTGCGCGTCGGTTCCCGATTTCCAGTACCCGGCCCCTTCCAGCGATATTTTTGCGCCGAGTTGCGCGTCAGTCATACCGCCTCGATTGTCGGTGAGGTGCTTGGCCAATCCGGGGTCGATAGCCTTGAGATAGTTGTGTGCTTCGGTGAAGCGTTCGGTGTCGGTTCGAGCCATGAATGGTCCATTCTGAAGGATGTGCGCGTAGAGGAGGTCCTGCGGCGCAAGGCGGGGAAGTGCGCTCGATCAGAGTGACGAGGTGCCGGTTGAATGGCGAGAAGCCAGAGGAACGCTGCGGGCTCGCCCGATCAGGGTTGATCGTACTAAAGTCGGCACCGTATACCAACTGGGCGCAAGCCGGTTGATTCACCGCTCCTGTTGCCGGCCGGTGCCGGCAAGCGTCTCGAATCCCGTCCATCACCCTGGCCTGATCGCGCGAGCGGGTCGACAATCCGTCAATGAACCAATCCGTCAATCAACCAATCCATCAATGAACCGCCTCCGGTCAATTTTTCAAGAGCTCGCCGCGCCATGAATTTCGCACTGACCCCCGAACAGGAATCGATCCGCGAATCGGTTGCCCGCATCTGCCGCAATTTCGATGACAACTACTGGATGCTCAAGGACAAGGAGGGCGGGTTCCCCCATGAACTCTATGACGCGCTGGCGGCCGACGGCTGGCTGGGCATCTGCACTCCCGAGGCCTACGGCGGCTCCGGCCTGGGCGTGACTGAAGCCACTATCGTGGCGCGCGCCATCAGCGAATCGGGCGCCGGTATGTCTGGTGCCTCGGCGGTGCACATCAACATCTTCGGGTTGAATCCGGTGGTGGTCTTCGGCACCCATGAGCAGAAACTGCGCATGCTGCCGCCGATGGTGCAGGGCAAGCAGAAGGCCTGCTTCGCGGTGACCGAGCCCAACACCGGCCTTAACACCACCCAGCTCAAGACCCGCGCGGTGCGCAAAGGCGACGTTTACGTGGTCGATGGCCACAAGGTCTGGATCTCGACCGCGCAGGTGGCCGACAAGATTTTGCTGCTGGCCCGCACCACGCCGCTGGAAGAGGTCAAGCGGCCCACCGAAGGCTTGAGCCTTTTCTACACCGACTTCGATCGCAGCCGCATCACCGCACGCGAGATCGAAAAGATGGGTCGCAAAGCGATCGACTCCAACGAGCTTTTCATCGAAGGTTTCCAGATCCCGGTCGAAGACCGCATCGGCGAAGAAGGGCGGGGCTTCGAATACATTCTGCACGGCATGAATCCCGAGCGGGTGATGATCGCGGCCGAAGCGGTGGGCCTGGGCCATGCCGCGCTGCGCCGCGCCACCGCGTACGCCAAGGAGCGTGTCGTGTTCAACCGGCCGATCGGCCAGAACCAGGCGATCCAGCATCCGCTGGCGCAGAACTGGATGGAACTCGAAGCGGCCTGGCTGATGACGCTCTCGGCAGCCTGGCAATACGACAACAACCTGCCTTGCGGCGCCGCGGCCAACGCGGCCAAATACCTGGCTGGAGAGGCGGGTTTCAATGCCTGCCAGCAGGCGGTCATGACCCATGGCGGGTATGGCTATGCCAAGGAGTTCCATGTCGAGCGCTATCTGCGCGAGGTGATGATCCCGCGGATCGCGCCGATCAGCCCGCAGCTCGTGCTCTGCTACATCGCCGAGCGGGTGCTCGGCCTGCCTAAATCGTATTGATTGCCTGAGTCAAGGATTCGCCATGAAAACGGGGCCGCTGGCCGGATTCAAAGTTCTCGAGTTCGCCGGCATCGGGCCCGGTCCGATGTGCGGCATGCTGCTGGCCGACCTGGGCGCAGATGTGCTGCGGCTCGATCGCGCGGTGCCCAGCGGCCTGGGCATCCGCAAGCCCACCCGCTACGATCTGCTGAACCGCGGCAAGCGGGTATTGGCGGTCGACCTGAAACAGCCCGACGGCATTGCCCTGGCCCGCCAGCTGGTGGGCGCGGCCGAGGCAACGATCGAAGGCTTGCGGCCCGGGGCGATGGAGCGCCTGGGCCTGGGCCCCGATGACTGCCTGGCCATCAATCCGCGGCTGGTTTATGGCCGGGTCACCGGGTTTGGTCAGGAAGGGCCGCTCAGCCAGGCTGCTGGGCACGACCTCAACTACATCGCTTTGTCGGGCGCGCTGCACGCGATCGGCCGCGCGGGCGCCGCACCGACGGTGCCGCTGAATCTGCTCGGCGATTTTGCCGGTGGCGGCCTGATGCTGGCCTTCGGCATCGTGAGCGCCCTGCTCGAGACGAGTCGTTCGGGCAGGGGGCAGGTGGTCGATGCCGCGATGGTCGATGGCGCGGCTGTGCTGCTCGCCTCGTTCTTCGGCAGTCTGGGCGCGGGCCTGCACCCCGGGCCCCGCGGCACCAACCTGCTCGACGGCGGGGCACCGCACTATGAGGTCTATGAATGCGCCGACGGCGAGTACATCAGCATCGCACCGATCGAAGCCAAGTTTCAGGAAGTCCTGTTTGAGCGCCTGGGCCTGGCGCGGCAGGCTGTTCCCGATCTTGACGATGCGCGCACCTGGCCTGCGTTCAAGGTGCGGCTGGCGAGACTGTTCAAAGAGCAGACTTGTGCGCACTGGTGCGCGCTGCTCGAAGGCAGCGACGCGTGTTTCGCGCCGGTGCTGTCGCCGGCGGCTGCCGGTTCGCATCCCCACAACCGCGCGCGCGGCACTTTCGTCGAAATCGACGGCGTTGTGCAGCCGGCACCGGCGCCGCGTTTCAGCCGGACCGCGCCGAAGCTGCCGCACGCCCCGGTGGCGGCAGGGCAATCGGGCATTGGCGCTGCCGGCGAATGGGGTGTGGCGACCGAGCAGCTGCGCTCGCTGATCGAACGCGGCGTGGTGGTGAGCCGGGCACCTGAGTAGACTACGGCCGATGCGATTCGAGGAGCGCCGCAACGGCGACCCCAAGAGCCATACTTTCAGGAGACACACCATGAAGCTGCTGCGCAATGCTGTTTTTGCGCTTCTGGCCGGCGCCACTGCAGTGGTATCGGCCCAGACGTATCCCTCCAAACCGATCCGCGTCATCGTGCCCTTCGCGGTGGGCAGCGGTACCGACATCGTGACCCGCACGATCACCGACGAACTGCAGAAAGATCTCGGTGTTGCATTCATTGTCGACAACAAGCCGGGTGCCTCGGCGCAGATCGCCGCCGAAGCCGCCGCCAAGGCCGACCCCGACGGCTACACGCTGATGATGACCACCAACACAGCGCATTCAGCCAATTCGCACCTGTTCAAGAAGCTGCGCTATGACCCCCTGAAAGACTTCACGCCGGTGGCGCGCGTCAATCAGTTTTTGTTCGTGCTGGCGGTCAAGGCCGATTCGCCGATCAAGACGCCGGCTGACCTGCTGGCCTACGCGAAGGCCAATCCAGGCAAGGTGTCCTATGGCTACGGCAATTCCACCGGGCAGGTGGCGGGCGCGCACTTCGTCAAGGGTGGCCGCATCGAAGCGGTGGCGGTCCCCTACAAGAGCACGCCGCCGGCGATGACCGACATCGCGGTCGGGCAGGTCGATTTCATTTTCGTCGACTGGGCCGCGCTGCAAACCTTCCTGAAGGCTGGCAAGCTCAAGATGATCGCTGTCCAGGCCGATCAGAAGTCGGCGCTGCTGCCAGATCTGCCGGCAGTGGGCGACACCGTCCCGGGCTTCAACTTCACCGTCTGGGGCGGGCTGATCGCGCCCGTGGGCGTGTCGCCCGCCATCGTCAACACCTTGAATGCGGCGGTCAACAAGGTGCTCGCCCGGCCGGCGATTCGCGACAAGATGATCAGCTTCGGGATCGAGCCCTTCCCGGCTTCGGTCGAGGAGTTCCGCAAGTTCGCGATCGACCAGCATGCCGAATGGGGTAAAAGTATCCGGGCCGCGGGCATCCAGCCTGAGTGAATGCGCGTGAGCCGTCTGAGTCCAGGGCAGCGATCGGCGGCCGCGATCGCTGCGGCGACGGCGATGAATCTGCCGTTCGGGACCATCTACGCGTTCAGCGTTTTTCTCAAGCCGATGGAGGCGATGCTGGGGATCGGTCGCGCCGACATGACGATGATCTTCGCGCTGGCGGCCTGCAGCCTCACCGTCGGCATGAACCTAGCGCCCTTCTGCTTTCGGTACCTCTCGCCGTTCAAGCTGAATCTGCTGGCCGGCCTGGGCGGCGCGATCGGGCTCGCGCTGACCGCGCGGGCGAGCGGTATGCTCGATCTTGCGCTGGGCTACGGTCTGCTGTTCGGCCTGGGGGGCGGCATCGGTTTCATCGTTGTTCAGCAGGGCGTGAACCAGACCGTGCAAGGCAAGTCGGGTCTGGTCAACGGCTATGTCATCGGTCTGTATCCGCTGGGTGCGATGATCGGCGCGCCGCTCTTCGGCTGGGCGATCGAAGCGTATGGCATGAGGCCAACCCTGGCGGCTCTCGCCATCACGGTTCTGGGCGCGTCCCTGTTGTCGGCCAGTCTGCTGCGCGCGGCCGATATCCGCATGCAGGACAGCTCCCCCGGCGCCGCAGTGGCTCACGATCCACGCTGGCCGGTCTTCTTTCGGTTGTTCGCGGTTTTTTTCCTGGCGGCGGCAGCCGGTCTGACCGTGATGAGTCAGGCCGCTGGCATCATTCAGGCCTATGGCGGCAAGACGATGCTGGCCCTGGGCGCCACCACCGGCATTACGGGCGCCATCGCAGCCGCTCGCATCGGTGGCGGCTGGCTGGTCGATCGTTTCCCGGTGCCACGTATCGCCGCGCTGGCGCACGGCTTTTCACTGACCGGTGCGCTGGTGCTCACGGCCTGGCCGGGCCCGTGGGTGGCGATTCCAGCGCTCACGATGATCGGCATGGGGTATGGGTTCATCTCGGGTATCTCGGCCGGCGCGATCGCGCGGTACTGGCACAAGAACTCGTTCGGCCGGGTGGCGGGCCAGTTGTACATCGCCTGGTGCATCGCGGCGGTCAGCCTGCCCGTGCTTGCCGGCTGGCTGTTCGACCGCACGCAGGGCTACGGCATGGCCGTGATGATCGCGGCTGCGGGCAATCTG
>JAYVOV010000388.1:0-5647 GCA_043757735.1 Burkholderiaceae bacterium | reverse complement strand
CACTCGAAAAATCGATCATCGGGCGCTCTCGAGTTCTTCCCCGCGCTTGGGCGCGTAAGTGTCCCAGCGGCTGCAGCCCGGGCATTGCCAATAGAATTGCCGCGCCTTGAAGCCGCAATGGTTGCAGACGTAACGCGACAGGCGGCGTGCCTGCGGCCCGATCAGACGCTGAGTGAGTTCGGCGTCGGAATCGGGCTTGGCGGGCGCCGCCGCGTGGCGCAAGGCCAGGAGCTTCTCCAGTCCCAGCAGCGACGGGTGTCGGCGCAGCTGCGCATCGGCCCATTGCAGCGCCTCGGCAGGTCCCTGCGCGGTGAACCGCGCGTCGGCGATGGCCGCCAGCGTATCGACGCCCGGATGGGCTTCGTGCGCCTGTTCGAGTTCAGTCATTCCCGGCATCAATTGGCCGAGCAATTCATGCGCCTTGAGCCAGCCGCGCGCCATCAGGGAGGCATACGAGGGCTGTCGCGCGAGCAGCTCACGCCAGGCGTCGATCGCGGCCTGCGGCTCGCCTTCGGCCAGCGCCAGTTCTCCTTTGAGCAGCCAAGGGCGCGGATGCGATGAATCTGCAGCGCTCGCCGCGGCGATTTCGCGCGCCGCCACATCGAGCCGACCGGGGCTGTCGCCCGCCAGGGCCTGAGCGGCGATCTCGCAATGAAACTGGGCGATTTGACGGCCCATCGAATCGCCCGCGTCGGATTGCAGGCGCCCAGCGAGCACGATGGCCTGCGGCCAGTCGCGCACCATCTGCGCCAGGGCAAGCCGATGGCGCAAGGCAGCCGCCGAATACTGCGAGCCCTCGAGGCGGTTGAACGCGTCCTCGGCGCGATCGAGCAGGCCGGCGCGCAGGAAATCCTGGCCGAGCTCGAACACCGCATGCTCACGCTGGCTGGCATCGAGATCAGAGCGGTCGGCGAGGTTCTGATGAACCCGTATTGCACGATCGGTCTCGCCACGACGACGAAACAGATTGCCCAGCGCGAAGTGCAGTTCGATGGTTTCCGGATCGAGACGAACAACGTCGATGAAGGCGTCGATCGCCTTGTCCGGCTGCTCGTTGAGCAGAAAATTCAGGCCGCGGAAATAAGCATCTGGCAGTTGGCCCGAGGCGCGCGGCGACTGCCGCGAATCAAGCCTGGCTGCCAGCCAGCCAAGGCCGAAAAACAGTGGGATGGCGAGCAGCCACCACGTCTCGAATTCCATGGCGCCCGGGAATCA
The DNA here is from genome assembly GCA_043757735.1 of Burkholderiaceae bacterium. Taxonomy (GTDB): domain Bacteria; phylum Pseudomonadota; class Gammaproteobacteria; order Burkholderiales; family Burkholderiaceae_E; genus Quisquiliibacterium. The sequence continues at coordinate 4,432 of JAYVOV010000388.1, read as the reverse complement.
GCGTACCGGCATCGTGGCAACGACCGGGCCGGTCGCCGGCACATCGGGCGGCGTGGGCGCCTGGCCGGCGGGCGCGCTGCGGGCGCCGGTTTTGATGTCGCGGCGCAGCCGGGTGATCTCGCGGCGCTGGCGAAACAGCATCGGCACCACGCCCAGCAGTCCCATGGCGGTGCCGGCAGCGAAAAACACGAGCAGGAAGATCACCAGGGGCGCGCGCCAGACGACGTCGACGCCGAAAAACCGCAGTTCGGTGATGCCTGTATTGGACAGCGCAAAACCCAGGGCCGCAAGAAAGAGCAGGACCCGGATGATCCAGGCGATGAGTCGCATCGTTGGCTCCTTGCGAGGTTCGTCCGCGGCCGCACGCCAGGTGCGTTACGAACGGATTGAAATCAGGGAAGCTGCCGGATCGCGGCGTCGACGCGTTCGCGCAATTCTTTGCCGGGCTTGAAATGCGGCACCCGTTTTTCGGGGACCAGCACACGCTCGCCGGACTTGGGGTTGCGGCCCACCCGGGGTGGACGGTGTGACAGGGAGAAGCTGCCGAAACCGCGGATCTCGATGCGATGCCCTTCGGAAAGGGTTTTCGACATCGCATCGAGGATTGTCTTGACCGCGAATTCGGCGTCTTTGGCGACCAGCTGCGGGTACTTCTCGGCGAGCCGGGCGATGAGCTCGGACTTGGTCATCGTGGGAACGTCGTCGTCCCCACGATCATCGAACAGGTCTTCGTTCATGGCCGTCATTGCCGATTCAGGGGGTCAGCCCACCATGGGGATCAGGAATCCTTCTGGCTGTCGAGCTTGGCACGCAGCAATGCGCCAAGGTTGGTGGTACCGGACACGGCGCTGCTCTCGGCGGCAATACGCTGCATCTGCTCAGCGGTCTCGACGTTGTCTTTGGCTTTGATGGACAGGCTGATCGAGCGGGTCTTGCGATCGACGTTGATGACCATCGTCTCGACTTCTTCGCCTTCTTTAAGCAGATTGCGAGCATCTTCGACACGGTCACGCGACAGTTCGGAGGCGCGCAGATAGCCCTCGATGTCGTTGCCCAGATCGATGACTGCACCCCGCGGCTCGACGCTCTTGACGATGCCCTTGACCAAGCTGCCCTTCTCATGGACACCGGCGTAATTGTTGAACGGATCGCCTTCCATCTGCTTGATGCCCAGCGAGATACGCTCACGCTCGGTATCGATGGCCAGAACCATGGCTTCGACTTCATCACCCTTCTTGAAGTCGCGCACGGCTTCCTCGCCCGACTTGTTCCAGGAGAGGTCCGACAGGTGGACCAGGCCATCGATGCCGCCCGGCAGACCGATGAACACACCGAAGTCTGTGATGGACTTGATCGTGCCCTTGACCTTGTCGTTCTTGCGATGGTTGTCGGAGAACTCTTCCCACGGATTGGGCTTGCACTGCTTCATGCCCAGCGAGATGCGGCGACGGTCTTCGTCGATCTCGAGCACCATCACCTCGACTTCGTCGTTGAGCTGAACGATCTTGCCGGGGTTGACGTTCTTGTTGGTCCAGTCCATTTCGGAGACGTGCACCAAGCCTTCGATACCGGGTTCGATCTCGACGAACGAACCGTAATCGGTGATGTTCGTGACCTTGCCGAACATCCGCGTGCCTTGCGGGTAGCGACGGCCGATGCCGATCCAGGGATCGTCGCCCAGCTGCTTAACGCCCAGCGAAACACGGTTCTTTTCCTGGTCGAACTTGAGGACCTTGGCGGTGACTTCCTGACCGACGGACAGCACTTCCGAGGGGTGACGCACGCGACGCCAGGCCATGTCGGTGATGTGCAGCAGGCCATCGATGCCGCCCAGGTCGACGAATGCGCCGTAGTCGGTGATGTTCTTGACCACACCTTTGACGATCGCGCCTTCGTGCAGGGTCTCGAGCAGCTTGGCGCGCTCTTCGCCCTGGGTGAGTTCGATCACCGCGCGACGCGAAACCACCACGTTGTTGCGCTTGCGATCGAGCTTGATCACGCGAAATTCGAGTGTCTTGCCCTCGAACGGCGTGGTGTCCTTGACCGGTCGGGTGTCGATTAGCGAACCCGGCAGGAATGCGCGGATGCCATTGGTCATGACGGTCAGGCCGCCTTTGACCTTGCCGGTGATGGTGCCGGTCACGAGTTCGGCCGATTCCAGCGCCTTCTCGAGGTTGATCCAGGCTGCGAGACGTTTCGCGCGATCGCGCGACAGGCGCGTCTCACCATAACCGTTCTCGAGTGAATCGATGGCGACGCTGACGAAGTCGCCGATCTCGACATCGAGTTCACCACGATCATTGTGGAACTCGGTGATGTCGATGTAGCTCTCGGACTTCAGTCCGGCGTTCACGACCACAAAATTGTGATCGATTCGCACGACCTCGGCCATGATGACTTCGCCGGCCCGCATCTCTTTGAGGGAGAGGGACTCTTCGAACAGTTGGGCGAAGCTTTCCATGCCGGGGGCGGCGGTGATTTCAGCAGTTGTCAATTTTGATTCCAGATTTCGCGCCGAGCGACCGACGTTGCATGGCCTTCGAAGACCCATGCCAGCCGCATGCCGTCCCAGCGGTGTTGAGAGAACCGCCCGCGCCCGATATCACCCCGACCAAACCCGCCAGAAGCGTCCGCGGGCGGGGCGATACTGGCTGGAGATCGTTGAATCATCGAGGTGCGAGCACCCGTTGCACCGGGCTGCCACCAACCCCCTGATCCATTCAGGCGGCAGGAATCAGCCGGTACGACGGCGCCACGCTTGCAGCACACACTCGATGGTTTGAGAGATGTCGAGGTGTGTTGAGTCGATGATCACCGCCTCTTTTGCAGCCTGCAGAGGGGCATGTTCGCGCGATGCATCGCGCGCGTCACGAACCCGCAAATCTTGCAGAAGATGATCGAAGTTAGCAGAAATCCCCTTGTCGATCAACTGCTTATGTCGCCGGACCGCTCTCGACTCGGCGCTTGCCGTCAGGAAAACCTTGAGCTCGGCGTGGGGGAAGACAACCGTGCCCATGTCGCGACCGTCGGCCACCAGCCCGGGCGCACGCTGCGCCGCCCGCTGCAGCGCGAGCAGGCCGGCACGCACCGGTTCGAGCACCGCAATGCGCGACGCCGCCGCGCCGACCGCCTCCTGGCGGATCTCGTCGCCTACTGCTCGCCCATCCAGCAGGACCCCATCGTGAGAGTAAGTGATTGCCAACGAGGAGATCAGGACGGCCAGCGCAGCGCCGTCGTCCAGCGCCATGGCGCGTAGCAGCGCCTGCTGGGCGACGATCCGGTACAGCGCACCTGAATCGAGGCTATGCCAGCCGAGGGCATCGGCAATGCCCTGGGCAATCGTGCCTTTGCCCGAAGCGGTGGGGCCGTCGATGGCAATGATCGGCGCATCGGATACCGCGCGGCCGGAATCGATCAAGAGACGCCCTTTGACATGAACTAGTTCCTGTGCAGCAATGGCTGGCGGGCGCACAGTAAGCGCTCGATTCCGTGAATCCCGATCACGCGGAGTTTACCGGGCGAGGAGGTCCGGTTCATGTCCAAACCAGTCCCATTCGAAGACAATCAGGTCGTGGCCCTGCTCGCGAAGATCTCGCAGCGGGCGGCACAGACGGTCCGCGAGGCCGGCGCCGCCGCGTCCCAGCGCAAAGCGGGCCCACCCCCGAAAACACCGGCCGCCCTGCTGCGACCAGACAGCACACCAGCACCGGACAAACCAGGCCAGTCGCCCCGTCCCGCCAAACCCGACCCGGCGTCGGCCCGAGGCAGGCTTGACGTCACGCCTCGAGCGGCCGATCACAGCGTGCGGTATGGGCGCCGCCGCTCCGACCCGCCGCGCACGTCGCAGACGCGCACACTCAACGAACACGCGGTCGCACTGCTGCAGGTGCTGCCGGCGCACATCCGCCTGGCAACCCTGAGGGGTGCGTTCCCGCGCATCGTCAATCGCCTCGCCGCTGTCTGGGACAACCCGACTGCGTTCGACAACTACGTCGATTCACTGCTTATCGATACGCGTGGCAAACGGCAGGGCTTTGCGTTCCCGGTGGTGGCAGAACTCGCCGAACTGCGGGCCTACCATCAGCGTCACGCCCGGCCGGCCGGCTGACCCGAAACCCTCGCAAGGCTCTCACGACGCCGGCGCCGGCACGGATCACGCCGGCCGCTGCAACCCCGGCGGCTTTAACGTGCGGCCCCTCAAGAGCCGTCTGAATCGAGTGCTCGCCGCCAGCGGCTGCCCGTTTCGAAACACGCGGTCAGCGCGGCGCGATCACCCGCTCGCAGCGCGGCCAGCATGGCGGCCATCTCGACCTCGAAGGCCTGCGCACAGGCCAGCACCGGCGCGCGGTTGTCGAGCAGGATGTCGGCCCAGAGTTGCGGCGAGGACGCGCCGATGCGCGAAGTGTCGCGCAGCCCGGCGCCGGCAAAACAC
>JAYVOV010000387.1:0-5651 GCA_043757735.1 Burkholderiaceae bacterium | reverse complement strand
CGGCGCCGCACGGCGTGCCGCTCGAGCGGTTGCTGCGCCCCGCCTCGGCGCGCGAGATCCTGATCCGGATGCTGTCCAACCTGCAGGCCATCCATTTGCAGCAGGACCGCACCGATTTGCTCGACAGCGTGGGCCAGCGCCTGCGCATCTTGCAGGATGGCCCCGCGCCCGCCGACGACCAGCGCGCGTGACTGAACGCGCGAACGGCGCTCCGTGCATTTGCGCGGCGCGCGCAAATCTGCGCGTCAGAATCCCATCTTCTTCTTCAGATCCTGATCGACCCAGATGCGCGCGTGAATCGGGCCCGGACGCTCGGCACCGGCACGAAGCTCGCCGCCATAGTTTTTGACCCACGGCCACCAGGCGGTATACAGGTAGGGAACGGGCAGCCAGATGTACGGCGCCTTCTCGACGATGTCGCGCGTCATGATTTTGATGAGCAGCTGGCGCTTGCCCTCGTCGCGTTCCGCGTACACCGCATCCATCCGCTTGTCGAACTCAGGGTCCGAATAGCCCGATGGATTCCAGCGCTGCTTCGAGACAAAGCTCTTGCGGATTGAAGTGGTCGGGTTGGTGTGACCATTCTGCATGAAGTAGCCGGCCGTGTGCGTCCGGGTGGTCATGGCCGACAGAAAGGCGCCGTACTCCATGGGCTGAATCTCGATCTTCACGCCGACCCGCTCGAGGTAGGCCGCTACGAGCGGCAGCAATTCCATGTGGTCCGGCGAGCAGGAGCAGACCTGAACCTTGAAGCTGAAGCCCTTCGGAAAACCCGCTTCAGCAAGAAGTGCCTTGGCCTTGTCGGGGTTATAGACGAAGAGCTCGCGCGCCGACTCGGTCATTTTGTCGAGCGGTTCGTAGTACCCGACGTAGTCAGTGTGCATCGGGTAGGCGAACAACTCGGCGTTGCCGCCGTAGAACGACTTGACGATCTCCTGCTTATTGACCGCCATGTTCAGGGCACGACGGACCCGTACGTCATCGAACGGCTTCTGATCGACGCGCATCGCCAGGAATGTGCCGCCCGTGTTCAACCAGCGGTTCCACTTGAGCGCTGGCACATTCTTCTTGAGCTCTTCGGCCGCGTTCCAGCGCACGCCCTCGAGCAGATCGAGCTTCGCGGTACGCAAGGCGGCGGTGACCGCCGATTCGTCGCGAATGGTTCGATAAAAAATCTTGTCGACGAACGGCAATTTGTACTGCTGTCCGCCAATCCCCTCCTTGTCCCAGTAGCTGGCATTCTTGCTGAAAGTGACCGTGTTCCCCTGGACGTAGTCCGTCAGCAGGAAGGGTCCGGTGCCATTGGCGTTTTTCCAGTTCTGGGCGCCGGCATCGCTGACCTCCTTGGGCACGATGGGCGAGTTGTAGCCATAACCGAATCGGTAATCCCATTCGGAAAAATAGCCGTTGAACGTGAAGACCACCGTGTGCGTGTCGATCGCTTCGACTTTCTGCACATGGTCGAACACGGTGGGCACCCGTTTCGGGCTCTTGTCGAGCCGATAGTAGGTATCGACGACGTCTTGCGCGACGAACTCCCGCGACTTCATGACACCCGGCTTCTCAGGGAACATGATGCCCTTGCGCAGCTTGATCTCCGCCCGGTGCGGGTTGTCCTTCAGCTGCCAGCTTTCGGCGAGCTCTCCCCGGATCGCGTCCGACGGCAGCCAGGCATCAGCCACGAATGAATGTTTGCCGCCGCGACGCTTGGACTTCGTCAGGTCGGCGGCAAACAGCTGCTCGTACATCAGTCCGGTGTCCTGGCCGAACTTCCAGGCCCAGTCGGCAGGGTCCCAGCTCAACGGCGACAGCGTCACGTAAACCATACCAATGCTCAGACTTCCGCCGTACTGCGGCTTCTCGGTCTGGGCGTTCGCCAGCAGCGGCGTGGCGCTCAGCCCGAGGGCCGAAGCAGCGACGAGCGCTAGCTTACTCATTGAACTTGTCAACCCTGGCTTCATCGATGTCTCCCTGTTGTTCAAGATAGTCCTCGCCGCTCAGACGCCTCGAACGCATCGCATTGGCGCGATGCCGGCCAGAGAGCCTAACTCAGATCGGACATCAGTCACGAGAAAGGTGTTTCAGTGCGTGTTGCCTGGCGCGTTGGGGCTGAGGAGATCATGACGCCAGACTCCGGCAATCGCACCGGTCAGCAGCACACCGGATGCCACCAGAATCGTCGCGGTCGGGGAATAGCCGATCTTGGGTATCAGAAACCCGGCGATCAGCAGTCCCAGCGGCAGCGTGTAGATTGCCAGCATCCGAACCCCCATGATCCGCCCGCGAAAGCGCGCCGCTGATGTGCGAAGCAGCAGGACCGTCAAGGTCAGCATGCTCAGGCTCTGCGCCAGGCCTGCACCCATCAGCAGCAGCATGGCCAGCGGCAGGCTGCTCGAGTGGATGAAGCCGATCAGGCACAGGTACCAGGCGACGCTGGCAGCCATCATGGCTCTTGCCGGCTGCACACGGGCACCGAAAGCACTCAGTGCCACCGAGCCGATGAAGGCACCGCTGGCGAAACTCGCCACCAGCCAGCCGAACCCCTGCTGATCGAGGTGGAACACATCGCGTGCAATGTAGGGCATCAGGCCGCCGGTCAGCGGAAACGCTGTCAGATTGACCAGCGCCGCAACGCTCATCGCGGCACGCAGCCGCGGCGTACGCCAGACGTAGGCGAGTCCTTCCTTGAGTTCGAGCCATGGCGATGGCGGGGCAGCGCCATTTCCCCCCGCAGACCCGTCAGCACGTGGTCCCGGCCCGCGATCGACCAGCAAAGTGAGCAGCGTTGCGGTCACGTAGATCGAAACGATGACCATGTAGGCCGGCGCCATCCCGAACAAGGCCATAAAGCCCGTTCCGGCCAGCGCGCCACCGATCCGCGCTGAGTCCTGGGTGGTACGGGAGATGCCCATGGCAGCAACAAGATGGACTGGCGGCACGGTGGCGCCGACCAGAGCACTGCGCATGCCGATGTCGGTGGGTCTGACAAGCCCCGACAGCGCGGCGACGGCCAGCACCAGCATCGGCTCGAGCCGCTGCGTCAGCGCAAGGATCAAGATGACGCAGGCAAACAACGCGTAACACAGGCGCATGGCGGCGAGCACGTTGCGCAAGCCCAGCCGATCGCCCAGCATGCCCAGCAGCGGCGACACCAGCGTACCGACAAACAGCAGCGCGCCGTACACCGTGAGCATCACCACCGACCCGGTCTCGACCAGCACATACCAGCCCAGGATGAGCGTTTCCATCTCCAGTGCCCAGGCGGTGCACAGATCAGCCGGCCATTGAAAGCGGAAGCTGCGGGTCCGAAACGGCGCCAGCGCGGTTGCGGCGCTCATGTCCGCTGACCAATCATCATCGTGCGCGCACAGGTCTTGCCAGCATCACCGGCACGATCAGCGTCAGGTACAAGCAGGCCGACACCAGAAAAATGTCATTGGCCCCCAGCGTCAATGCCTGCTCCTCGATGATACGTTCCAGTCGGCCACGTATCTGTTCCAGGCTCATGCCGGCAGCTCGCAGGGAATCGTAGACCGCGCTGTCCAGCGACCAGCCTTCGCGGCTTGCGGCTTCAACCAGATGCACGCGGTGATGTTGTGATCGCGAGTCCCAGGCGGTGCTGGCGATCGAGGTCCCGAAGGAACCTGCCGAGATGCGCACGAAGTTGCTCAGACCCGCCGCCAATGCCATGTGGTGAGGCGGGATCTCGGCGAGCGAGATCGCACTCATCGCGATGAAAAACATCGACCCAGCCAGACCCTGCAGCAGCATCGGCTCGACGATGGTCCAATAGTCGGCCTGGGTGGTGAACAGCGAGCGCAGCCAGAACGACCAGGCAAAAGCGCCGAAGGCGGCAACCGCGATCGGCCGAGCCAGGCCGCGATCGATTCCGCGTCCAGCCAGGGGCGAAACCAGGACCCCGATGACGCCGACCGGCGCCAGCACGAGGCCAGCCCAGGTCGCGGTGTAACCCATCGACTGCTGCAGCCACAGCGGCAGCAGCACAACATTGCCCGAGAACAAGGCGAAGCCGCCCGCCATGGCAATCACACCGACGCAGAAATTGCGATTCCTGAACAGCGAGAGGTCGATGATCGGGTGTTCATCCGTGAGTTCCCAGATCAGAAACACCACGAACGCGACAAAGGACACGATCGCCAGGACGATGATCTCGGCCGACTCGAACCAGTCGTCCTCCTTGCCGGTGTCAAGCAGGGTCTGCAGCGAACCCACCCAGATGACGAGCAGCACCAGTCCGACCACATCGACGGGCATGCGTTTGATGGGCGACTCGCGGCGCCGATAGATGGCCCAGGTCAGCGCGGCGCAGACGAGTCCGATCGGCACATTGATGTAAAAGATCCAGGGCCAGTGAGTGTTGTCGGTGATCCATCCACCCAGCAGAGGGCCGGCAACCGGCGCGAGCAGCACTGTCGTCGACCAGATTGCCAGCGCTTTGCCGGCGTTTTCCGGTGGGTGGCTGGCCATCAGCAGGGTTTGAGAAAGCGGCATCATCGGGCCCGCGACCAGGCCCTGCAACACCCGGAAGGCAATCAGCCATTCCAGCGAACTGGCCTGTCCGCACAACCACGAGGCCAGCACGAACAGCAGCACGCTGCCCACGAAGAGCCTCACCTGCCCGAAGCGCTGGGTGAGCCATCCGGTCAGCGGCACCGAGATGGCCGTGGCAATGCCGAAGCCGGTGATGACCCGCGTGCCCTGATGCACACTGGCGCCGAGGTCCCCGGCGATCGCTGGCAACGAGACGTTCGCGATCGACGCATCGAGCACGTTCATGAAAGTGGCCAGAGAAAGCACCAGCGTGCCCAGCACACGCTGCCCGCCCTGCAGTGGCGGATACGGCGCGTTGCCGCGCCCGCCCTGGCGCATCAGCGAGCCTGAAATTTACCCGGGCGGCGCTCAGTGACCGAGCGCACACCTTCCTTGTGGTCTTCGGTGCGCGCCAGCCAGGTCTGTTCGGAGCCTTCGCGGTCGGTCTGCTCCTGCACTCGAGCCGCCAGATGACGACGCAAGGTGAGGCGCGTCGACTGGACGGCCAGCGGCGCGTTCTCGGCGATCGCATTCGCAAACGCCAAGGCTTCAGTGCGCACGGAATCGAACGGAACCAGGCGATCCACCAGACCCCATTGGCTGGCCGTCTCACCGTCGATGCGGACACCCGTGAGGAACATCTCAGCCGCCTTCTGTTCGCCGATGATGCGGGGCAGCGTATGGGTGAGGCCGAATCCCGGGTGGATGCCCAGCTTCACGAAGTTGGCCGCGAAACGGGACTCAGCGCAGCCGACGCGGAAGTCGGCGAACACGGCCAGACCGAAGCCGCCACCAATGGCTGCGCCTTGAACCGCGGCGATCACCGGTTTGGCGGTCGAGAACAGCCGCACCGCTTCCTGGTACAGCGGGTTGCGGCCACGCGGCGCGCCCGAATCAAGTACGTTGTCGCTGCGGTTCGCGAAGTTGGCGCCGGCGCAAAACGACTTGCCCTGCGAGCACAGCACGACGGCGCGGCACTCAGTGGTCTGGTCGAGATCGTTCAGGGCATCGGCCATGTCACGGATGAGCTGGTGGTCAAAGAAGTTGTTCGGCGGGCGCTGGATTTCGACTTCCGCGACATTGCCGCGCAGGGTCACCGC
>JAYVOV010000386.1:0-5657 GCA_043757735.1 Burkholderiaceae bacterium | reverse complement strand
CGCGCGTCACCTCCGAGGAGAAGCCGTTGAGCTGATCGACCATCGTGTTGATGGTTTCCTTAAGCTCCAGAATCTCGCCCTTCACGTCGACCGTGATCTTGCGCGACAAATCGCCGCGCGCCACGGCCGTGGTCACGGTCGCGATGTTGCGCACTTGCGCGGTGAGGTTGGTCGCCATCGCGTTCACGGAGTCGGTCAGATCCTTCCACGTGCCAGCCACACCTGGCACCACCGCCTGCCCGCCCAGCCGCCCATCGGTGCCGACCTCGCGCGCCACGCGGGTGACCTCGGAGGAAAACGAACGCAACTGCTCGACCATCGTGTTGGTGGCTTCCTTCAGCTGCAAAATCTCCCCGCGCACATCGACCGTGATCTTTTTGGACAAGTCGCCATTCGCCACCGCGATGGTGACCTCGGCGATGTTGCGCACCTGCGCTGTCAAATTGCCGGCCATCTGGTTGACCGAATCGGTCAGGTCTTTCCAAACGCCCGATACCCCCTTCACCTTCGCCTGCCCGCCGAGTTTGCCCTCGGTGCCGACCTCGCGCGCCACGCGAGTGACCTCTGACGTGAACACCGAAAGCTGCTCGATCATCGAATTGACCAGCTTCGCGGACCGCAGAAACTCACCCTTGAGCGCGCGCCCGTCCACCTCGAGCTCCATCGATTGTCCGAGATCGCCTTTGGCCACTGCGCCGATGGTGCGCGCCACTTCTGTGGTCGGTCGCACCAGATCGTCGAGCAGCGTGTTCAGGGAGTCGACCTTCTGCGCCCATCCGCCGACCGCCCCCGGCAAGGACATCCGCTGCTTGAGCCGCCCCTCCTTGCCGACCGCCACGCTCAAGCGCGTGACCTCCCCTGTGTGGCGCATTTCGTACGCGATGATCTGGTTGAAAGCCTCTGCAATGCGGCCATCCGTTCCGCCCCAATCGATCGGCAGGCGCATTGAGAAATCTCCGTCGCGAAACGCCAAGACCGCCGCGAGCAACTGGCGCGATCGCACCTGCGCAGCATCTGTTTCCAGAAACGTGGCATTTTGGCCCGCCAACGACCTGAGCTTCCTTTTTTCCTCGGCTGCACTACGATTTCCCGCCTTTGGAGTGGACGGGGAATCCGCAACGGGGCTCAGCGTGGCGTCGTTCATGGTCTTGGCACCTATTGGGAGATGAGGAGGTTGGCAGATGGCAATGACGGCTTCAACGGGCTGTCCACTTGGAACCTATCCGTAAACAGCGCCAGGATAGGTGACCCAGATATCTGCGAGTCGAGGCGAGGTGTCGATGTGGTGGGCGAATTTGGCAAGGATGCCCCTGTCAGCGGATCACCCGGCGGGTGAGTTGGAAGGGGGAATCGAATTGCCTCTTCGGGGGTTCCAGCAGCATGCGCCAATTGATCGTCAAGCGTAGGCGTTCAAACCGCGGCATCTTTTGGCAGCGTGATCTCCTTGACCGGCACCTCGGAGCCGAACCGCAGGCCCTCGAAATGCTCTCGCGGCATCTACGCAATGGCCTTTTTGATCGGCTGTCTGGTGCTCACGCGCTTGACGCTCAAGAACGGGCAAGCGAAATGAACCCGGGGCAACCGAAGAAAAACGGCTCAGATCATTGAATGGGAAGTAAAGAAGTGTTCAACAGATCTGGCCACTCCAGGGCCCGTGCTAGGCTTTTGCCGGGACCGCAACGCCCTTGCGCGCGTTTCGCGTACATAGGTTTCCTGAATCGCAACCGCCACTGGGGCTGCGTGCATCACCGCGATGCTGGTCACTCAGACCAAGGGTCCGTTGTTCGAAAAGTACTGGAGCAGATATTGGCCGAAGTTTCGACAACTCCGTCGCGCCGTTCGTGGCGCTGGCTCGTTGCCCTGCTGGTCCTTGCCGCGGTCGGCGCGGCTGCCTATGCCTGGTATCGGCAGAGCCGCGAGGCCAACGCGCCGCAATGGCGCACCGCCAAGGTCTCGCGCGGCAACATCACCGCCAGCGTATCGGCCACCGGCACCCTGAACGCCGAGGTGTCGGTGCCAGTCGGCTCGCAGGTGTCCGGCCAGGTGAGGGAGGTGCTGGTCGACTTCAACTCGGAGGTGCGCAAGGGACAGCTCATCGCGCGCATCGATCCTGAGACTTTCGAGTACCGCGTGCGGCAGTCGCTGGCCGATCTCGATGCGGCCAGGGCGCAGGTGTTGACCGCGCAGGCTAATGTCAGCGCTGCCAGCGCGGCGGTTTCACGGGTAAATGTCAACCTGGCTGAAGCGCGGCGCGATCTGGAGCGCAAGCAGCTGCTGGTCGAGCGCAATTTCATTTCGAGCGCGGAGCTGGACAAGGCAGGCGCGGTGCTCGATTCGGCAACCGAAGAGATCAAGAGCAGCCGCGCCCAGGTGGAAGTGGCGCAGGCACAGGCGCGCAGCGCGCAGGCAGTGGTCGCGCAGCGCGACGCGCAGCTGCTGCAGGCACGCGCCGACCTCGAAAAAACCGCGATCCGCGCGCCGGTCGACGGCATCGTGATCAAACGCTCGATCGACGCCGGCCAGACGGTCGCGGCAAGCCTGCAGGCACCCGAGCTTTTTATCATCGCGCGCGATCTGCGCGACATGCAGGTCGACACATCGATCGACGAGGCCGAGATCGGCAAGATCAAGCTCGGGCAGCGGGCCACTTTCACCGTCGACTCGTTTCCGGGCCGCAGTTTTTCAGGCGAAGTGAAACAGGTTCGCAAGGCCGCGCTGACGGTGCAAAACGTGGTCACCTATACGGTGGTGGTCACCACGGCCAATCAGGATCTGGCGCTGATCCCTGGCATGACCGCGAACGTGCGCGTGGTCACCGACGCGCGCGAGAACGTGCTGAAGGTGCCCAACGCGGCGCTGCGCTTCCGGCCGCCCGACTGGCCGGAACCGGCGCCGGGCACGCCCGCCAAAACTGGATCGGCGGTGCTGCCAATGCGCGCAGCACTGAACGTGGGCGACTGGCTGACCGGGTGGCTGCCCAGCGCAATTGCGCAGGCGCAGGGCGGTGGCGGTGGCGGTGGCGGTGGCGGCGGCGGCGGCGGCCCCGGTGGCGCGCTGCGCCAGTTCCGCGATCGCCTCGAGCGTGAACTCGCGTTCACCGACGATCAGCGCACCCAGATCGACGCGATCTTCGCCGCGATGCGCGATAAATTCGCGGCGCTGCGTGACATCCCGGAGGCCGAGCGGCCGAAAATGGCCGAGCGAAACCGCGCCGACCTGCGCGAGCGCATCGCCGATATCCTGAATCCGGATCAGAAGAAAAAATACGCTGAGATCCTCGCCGAGATCGCCGGCCGCCAATCGAGCCGCGGACGGGTCTTCGTGCGCGACGCGGATGGCACCCTGCGCGCGCTCGATGTGCGCACCGGATTGACTGACGGCGCATTCACGGAGGTCTCCGGCGAAGGATTGAAGGACGGCGACACGGTGATCATCGGCGTGCAAGCCACTGGCGGATCGGGCGCTCAGAAGTCGGCCGCGCCGAGCGGCCCGCGTTTGCCGTTCTGAGAGCGAGAACAGATGAGCACGGCCGAACCGATCATCCGCGTGCGCGATCTCTTCAAAGAGTATCGAATGGGCGATACCGTAGTCCGCGCGCTCGCTGGCGTGACGCTGGACATCCTCCCCGGCGAAATGGTCGCAGTGATGGGACCCAGCGGCTCGGGCAAATCAACCTTCATGAACGTGGTCGGGTGTCTGGACCGACCCAGCAGCGGCCACTACGAACTCGCCGGCGAGGCGGTCGAATCGATGGATGGCGATCAGCTCGCGGCGATCCGAAACCGGCGCATCGGCTTCGTGTTTCAGCAGTTCAATCTGCTGCCGCGCACCTCGGCGCTGCACAACGCGGAGCTGCCGCTGCTCTACACCACGCTGCCGCGGGCCGAGCGCCAGCGCCGCGCAGCCAGGCGCCTGGAGCAGGTGGGGCTGGGTGAACGGCTGGACCACCATCCACGCCAGTTATCGGGCGGCCAGCAGCAGCGTGTAGCCATCGCGCGGGCGCTGGTCAACGACCCTGTCCTGATCCTGGCCGACGAGCCGACCGGCGCGCTCGACTCGCGCACCAGTCTGGAGGTCATGGCGCTGCTGCAGCAGCTCAATCGCGAAGGCATCACCGTCGTGCTGGTCACGCATGAGCACGACATCGCCGAGTTCGCCAGCCGGATCGTGATGTTCCGCGACGGCAAGGTCTTGTCCGACCGGGCGCATCAGGCGCGCGACGCAGCCGCGGCACTGGCCGCGCTGCCCGCGCCCGAGGCGGCCTGATGCGCGTCCCGGGCCGATCCGCATGAGCTGGCTTTCGACCCTGCGCGTGGCGCTCAACGCCTTGCGCGTGAACAAGCTGCGATCGATGCTAACCATGCTCGGCATCATCATCGGTGTCGGCGCCGTCATCACCATGATCGCGGTCGGCGGCGGCGCGCAGGCCCGGGTCGAAGAGCAGATCCGCAGCCTCGGCTCCAACGTCATGATCATCCTGCCCGGGTCATCGACATCGGGTGGTCTCCGACTGGGGTTCGGCGCCGCGCAGACCCTCACCGAAGACGATGCGCGCGCCATCGCCCTGGAAGTGGCGCAGGTGCAGTTCGCGGCCCCGCGCTCCAACACCTCGGGACAGCTGGTGCTGGGCAACACCAACTGGTCGACGCAGATACAAGGCGTCACGCCGGATTTCTTCGAGGCGCGCGAATGGAAGCTCGCGGCCGGGCGGCACTTCGAGCCGCCGGAACTCTCGGGTTCGGCCAAGGTCGCGATCATCGGGCAATCGGCCGCCAGACAGTTGTTCGGCGAGTCGACCGCCCTCGAAGCCATGGTCGATCAGCAGATTCGCGTGCGCAAGGTGCCGATGACGGTGGTGGGTGTGCTCGAAAAGAAGGGCCAGAGCGCGCTCGGCCAGGATCAGGACGATGTGCTGTTCGTGCCCCTGTCGACAGCACGCAATCGGCTGATCGGCCAGACGCAGGGCCGACTGCGGCGGGTCAACAACATCACCATCAAGGTCCACACCGGCGCCGACATGAAGGTGGCGGAAGACCGCATCCGCGAGCTGCTGCGCCAGCGCCATCGCCTGCAGACAGGCCAGGATGACGACTTCACATTGCGCAATCTCACCGAGATGCTGCAGGCCCAGGAGGCCTCGAGCCGGATCTTGTCGATGCTGCTCGCGGCGGTCGCTTCGGTGTCGCTGCTGGTGGGCGGCATCGGGATCATGAACATCATGCTGGTTTCGGTAACGGAGCGGACTCGTGAGATCGGCATCCGCAAGTCGATCGGCGCCAGGCGGCGCGACGTGCTGATGCAGTTTCTGGTGGAGGCGATCGCTCTGTCGGGATTCGGCGGTGCGGTCGGAATTCTTGGCGGCTACCTGCTGGCCAACATCGCCCGCTTTGCTCTCAGCCGGCTGATCGAACTGCCGCCGGTGCACACGCCTTTCTGGGCCATCGCACTCTCCTTCGGCTTCTGCGCCTTCCTCGGCGTTCTCTTCGGCTTCTATCCGGCAGCGAAGGCGTCGAAGCTCGATCCGATCGAGGCGCTGCGCTACGAATAGCGGCGCCGCAGGGTCAGGTGCCATGCCCACCCGTTGAGTGTCCTTCTCCCCGCGGTCGGGGAGAAGGTGCCGGAGGCGGATGAGGGGTCTTTACCCGAGGACAATCGTG
>JAYVOV010000385.1:0-5686 GCA_043757735.1 Burkholderiaceae bacterium | reverse complement strand
CTGGTCAACCCGGTGGTTCCGCATCGAGCGAGCGCAGCCACTTGAGCTTTTCGCCAATGCGCCCTTCCAGGCCTCGATCGGTCGGCTGATAAAAATCTGGCTCGCGAACGCCGTCGGGCATGTAGGTCTCGCCGGCCGCATAAGCATGCGGCTCGTCGTGCGCATAGCGGTAGGCGTGGCCATAGCCCAGCTCCTTCATGAGCCGGGTGGGCGCATTGCGCAGGTGCACCGGCACGGGATCTGACCCCTTTCGCGAGACGAACTCGCGTGCCGTGTTGTAGGCGTTGTAGCCCGCGTTCGACTTGGCGGCGCAGGCCAGATAGATCACCGCCTGCGCCAGCGCCAGTTCGCCTTCCGGCGAGCCCAGGCGCTCATAGACCTCGGACGCATCGAGCGCGAGACGCAAGGCACGTGGATCGGCCAGCCCGACGTCTTCGATCGCCATGCGAACCAGACGCCGGGCGAGATAACGCGGATCGGCGCCGCCGTCGAGCATGCGCACCAGCCAGTACAAAGACGCATCGGGATGCGAACCACGCACCGATTTGTGCAGCGCCGAGATCTGGTCGTAGAAGGTATCGCCAGCGTTGTCGAAGCGGCGCAGGCTCTGCGACAGGCAGCGCTCGAGCACCGCCTCGTCGATCAGCTGCTCGCCCTGCGAGTGCGCGGTGTCGAGCACCAGTTCGAGGGCGTTGAGCAGCCGACGCGCGTCGCCGTCGGCCCAGGCGATCAGTCGATCGCGCGCGGTGGGCTCGAAGGCCGGCACCGGCGGCGCGTCGGGTTCGCGTGCGACCTGCGCCAGCGCGCGATCAAACAGCGCACCCAGCGCCACCGCATCGACCGGCTGCAAAACGTACACGCGCGCCCGCGAGAGCAGCGCACTATTGACCTCGAAGGACGGGTTCTCGGTGGTGGCGCCGACAAACACGAACAGGCCGCTTTCCACATGCGGCAGGAACGCGTCCTGCTGCGCCTTGTTGAAGCGGTGCACTTCATCGACGAACACGATGCTGCGCTGGCCCTGCGCAGCCGCGGCCTGCGCCTGTGCGACCGCGTCGCGGATATCTTTCACCCCGCCCAGCACGGCCGAGATGGCAATGAAATTGGCGCCGAAGGCGTCGGCCATCAGGCGTGCCAGCGTGGTCTTGCCGACACCGGGCGGGCCCCACAGAATCATCGAGTGCGGCCGTCGCGATTCGAAGGCCACCCGCAGCGGCTTGCCCGGGCCCAGCAGATGCGTCTGGCCCACTACCTCATCGATGTGACGCGGCCGCAGACGCTCCGCGAGCGGTGCGCCGGGGGCCAGGATGCCGAGCTGCGGCTGCGGCTGCGCCGCGGCCGCACTGACAGGAGGATCTGAATCCAGCAGCGAAGCCTGGAGGGGCTCGGGTGGCTCACCCATCGGGCACCCGCCGCTTCACGCCGGGCTGGCCGCGCGCAGCCCGGTCAGGCGGCCGATGTTGAGCGCACTGCCGATCAGGGCCGCCTGAAACAGGGCGATGCCCACCCATACCCAGGCGGGATGCCCGCCATCCATCATCAGGCCGAACGCAGTGGGGCTCACGGCCATCCCGATGTCCAGCCCCGAATACACCATGCCGTAGACACGGCCGGTCGCTCCCGGCGGCGTTGCCCGCTTGACCAGCAGGTCGCGGGACGGCCCGGCCAGCCCCATGCCCAGGCCCATCAGCGCGAACAGGGGCGGCACGGTCCAGGCCGGCCAGCTGGTCCAGGCGAGCAGCAGCGCAAACGCAGTCGACACGCTCAGGGACACGGCCACCACCCGGTCGGCACGGCTGGGATCGGTCACCAGAAAACCGCCCATCAGCATGCCGCCGGCACTGCCCAGCATGTAGACCGTTACGCAGGTGGCGGCCCAGCTCAAAGGCACGTTGTGCAGACCGCGCGCCGCTTCCGGTCCGAAGGTCAGCACGCCGCCCAGCGCCGCCGCCCAGGCGAAGAAGAACGCGAAGCTCATCCACACCGCAGGCAGGCGCAGAAACCCGAAGGTGCTGGCGCCAGGGGCGCTTGCTGCCGCATGCGCGGCCGACCCCACCCCGCCCACACCCTGCAGCAAGGCACGATAGCGCCAGGCGACGCCCATGATAATCAGTGCAACCAGGCCAGCCGCCAGAAACGCGGCCCGCCACCCGGCCAGTTGCGCCACAGTGGCGAGCAGCACCGGCGCGAGCGCCCAACCCAGGCTGCCGCTGACACCGTGAATGGCGTACGCCTTGCCCAGGCGCGCCGGCCCGACGCGCGCGTTCAGGATGGAGTAGTCGACCGGGTGAAACGGCGCGTTGCCGACGCCGCAGAGCACGGCGCCGACCATCAGCCCGCCGTAACCGGGCGCGGCGGCCAACACGCAGGCAGCCAGCACAAAACATCCCAGCGCAGCCATCATCACCGGCCATGCACCCACCCGATCGACCAGGAATCCGGAAAGTGCCTGCCCCACCCCGGAGATCACGAAGAACACAGTGACCAGCAGGCCGAGTTCGGAATAGCTCAGCGAGAACGCGTCTTTGAGCCACGGAAACAGCGGCGCCAGCGTGAGGTGGAAAAAGTGCGAGGTGCCATGCGCCACGCCCACCATTGCCATGGTCGCGTTTTCGCGGCGCAGCGTGGCCGGGTCGGCATTGAGGGCGTCCAGCGCGCCAGGTACGGTCGACATCAGGCGGCTATCCTCAGAACAGAGCCCCGCGGGCATCGACGCGCCAGACGTCGGCAACCACATCGCCCCGATGCACGACGATCCAGTCGTGCAGATTGACGGTAGGGTCACAATGGCCGGGGATCAGCCTGACATGATCGCCGATTCCAATCTTCGCTGCCGGCTGATCTGGTTTAGTCCGCAGCACCAAGTGCTCGTCTGAGATGGATGCGGCGGCCCAGCCGTCCGCCAGGGCTCGCGGCAGGCCGGAATCGACGGCAAAGGCCTTCAGGCCCGCGTCGAGCACCACCTGACCAGGCCGTTCGCTGATGACCTGGCACCAGACCGTCAGCACCGGCTGCAGAACGGGCGCGGCGGGATCGGGTTCGTTGGCAAAGTAGTCGACGTCCATCAGGACGTAAGACCCGGGCTGGACCTCCGTGAAAATGCCCGAAGCGGCCTCGTGCCCGTAGGTGCCGGTGCCCCCGCCCGTGATCACCGGACAGGGAAATCCCGCCACCTCCAAGGCATCGCGCGCCGCTGTCGCACGCTGGCAGGCCTGCGCGATGGCCTCCGCGCGCGCTTGCGGCGAGCGCCGATGCTGCGCCGAGCCGTGATAGGCCTGCAGACCGCGCAGCCGCAGGCGCGGCGCCGCGGCGATCAGGCGCGCCAGCGCCACCACCGCCTCTGGTGTGGTCACGCCGCAGCGCGCAGAACCGACGTCGAGTTCGATCAGGACATCGACCTCGCCGCCTTCACGCTGCACCGCCTCGGCGAGCGCCGCGATCTGCGCTGGATGATCGACGCACACGCCCACCCGGGCACTGCGCGAGAGCCGGGCCAGGCGCGCCAGCTTGGATGCCCCGATCACCTGATTGCTGACCAGCACATCGCGGATGCCGCCAGCCACGAAGACCTCGGCTTCACCGACCTTCTGGCAGCACACGCCCACCGCACCGGCTGCAACCTGGCGGCGTGCGATCTCGACACACTTGTGCGCCTTGCCGTGGGCCCGCAGCGCGAGCCCGGCACGGGCGACAGCGCGATGAACCGCTGCAAGATTGGCCTCGAAGGCATCGAGGTCGAGCAGCAGCGCGGGCGTGTCGACCTGCACGAGCTGATCGCCAGCACGGGCGGGGGGGTTCATTGCGCTGCTCCTGGGTTCATTGCGCTGCTCATCGATTCATCTGGCAATGCCACGCTCACTGCTCCACAACATCTGCGCCCTTGGGCGTCACGAACCGGAACAGGTCGGTTTCCAGCTTGGGGTTGCGCTCGAAACCCGAGAACGCGAAAGACGTGGTGCGCCCGAAAGCATCCTTGACTTCCATTGCTTCGGGCAGACCACCGCGCAGCCCGATCAGGATGCGATCGAAGCCGGCGTCCTTGTTCCTGGGCAAGGCATTGAGCCAGTCGAGGCCGTCACGCGCACCATCTTCCTTGAGCATGAAATTACGATCGAGGTCGTTGGAGCCGAACAGAATAGACGCCGGACTGGCCCCCAGAGAGTCGGTGAGCTTGCGCACCGTCACCTGATTCAGGTCTTTGTCATGAAAGTAGAGCTTTTCACCATCGCCCACCATCAGCTGTTCGTAGGGCTTTCGCACCTCCCAGCGAAAGCGCCCCGGCCGCTGGAAGGCGAAGGTTCCACTGGCGTTCTCGAAGCCGCCGCCGGCTCGCTGCGACTTCTGAGTGAATACGCCGCGGGCGGTTTTGGTGCTTTGCAGAAATTCGCGCAATTGCGCCTGAGCAGCGCCGCCGGGCGCCACGGCGGCGGCGCCAGCGGCAGATGGCGCAGACTGCGCGGCGCCGGTCAGCGGCGCGGACAGGCCCGCCACGGTCAGGCTCGCAAGCGCTGCCAGCACCACGCGCCGGGCCGACCAAAATTCAATCTTCATCAAGACTCCTCGAGACCGTCATCCGCGCTGCGCCAGGAAATCCGGTACAGACCCCCTGCCATGCGGCTGGGGTGCAGGTACAACGCGCGAACCGGGCGGTCCGGCCGACAGTCTATTCGGCGTCGCGCCGGGGCACGAGGATATCGCGATTGCCGTTGGTGGCCATCGAAGAGACCAGGCCAGACTTCTCCATCTGTTCGAGCAGACGGGCGGCCCGGTTGTAGCCGATGCGCAGGTGACGCTGCACCAGCGAGATCGACGCGCGTTTATGCTCGAGCACGACCGCGACCGCCTGGTCGTACAGGGCGTCGGCTTCGCCATCGATGCCGGCCTCTGAGAGCGTCTGCTGCAGGCCACCAAAACCGACCGCGCTGCTGGTGTCGGCTTCACTTGGCACGCCACCTTCCAGAACGCCCTCGATGTACTGCGGCTCGCCGAGCGACTTCCAGTGCGCGACGACCTTCTGCACCTCTTCGTCGCTGACAAAAGCGCCGTGCACCCGCATCGGAACACCGCCGCCAGGCATCAGGTAGAGCATGTCCCCCTGCCCGAGCAAAGACTCGGCCCCCATCTGGTCGAGAATGGTTCGCGAATCGATCTTCGAGGACACCTGGAACGCAATTCGGGTCGGGATATTCGCCTTGATCAGCCCGGTGATCACGTCGACAGACGGGCGCTGGGTGGCGAGAATAAGATGGATGCCGGCCGCTCGGGCTTTCTGTGCGAGCCGCGCGATCAGCTCCTCGACCTTCTTGCCGACCACCATCATCAGGTCGGCCAATTCGTCGATGACGACCACGATCTGCGGCAGCCGGCCGAGAGGCTCCGGTGCGTCGGGGGTCAGCGAAAACGGATTGGGAATCAGCGTTTCACGCTTCTCGGCATCGGCGATCTTGGCGTTATAGCCCGACAGATTGCGGACCTGCAGCCGGCTCAGCAGCCGATAGCGCCGCTCCATTTCGGCCACACACCAGTTCAGCGCATTGCCGGCATGTTTCATGTCGGTGACGACCGGTGCAAGCAGGTGCGGAATGCCCTCGTAGGTGCTCATCTCGAGCATCTTAGGATCGATGAGGATCATGCGCACCTGCGACGGCGTGCTCTTGTAGAGCAGCGACAGCAGCATTGCGTTGAT
>JAYVOV010000384.1:0-5689 GCA_043757735.1 Burkholderiaceae bacterium | reverse complement strand
ACTGCGTCGGGTAGGCGGTCCCGGTGATGTCGAGGATGGTCGCCATGATGTCGGGCAGGTAGCCCGGCGTGTGCCGCACCGCGCCGCGTTCGGCAATGCCTTTGGGCCAGTCGAAGATGAGCGGCGTGGCGATGCCGCCTTCGTGAATCCAGTGCTTGTTGAGACGGAACGGTGTGTTCGACAGATTGGCCCAGGCTGGGCCATAGCGCTGGTAGGTGTTCTCGGGCCCGGGCACCAGGGCGGGATCGTTGCCCACATGCACCGGCTCGCCGCTGCGGGTGTGCGAGCGCGCGATCTTCAGCTTGTTGACCAGTTCGTGGAGGCTGACGCCCTGCGGAATGTCTTCGGCGCAGGCGCCGTTGTCGGTCAGAAAAATGATCAGGGTGTTTTCCAGCTGGCCGGTGCTCTCGAGGGCGGCGATGATTCGGCCGATGCCCTGGTCCATGCGGTCGATCTGCGCCGCCTAGACCTCCATGCAGCGCAGCAGCCAGTCGTGTTCCTGGGCGTCCTGCCAGGCGGGCTGGGTGGGGTCGCGATCGGTGAGCTTCCACGATGCATCGAGGATGCCATCGCGCACCAGGCGCTCCAGGCGTTCGGCGCGCAGCTTGTCCCATCCTTTGTCGAATCCGCGCTGCATCGGCCAGGAGTCGGTCGGCTGCACAAGGTTGCTCGAAACATGCCATTTGCCGCTCATGTAGGCCTTGTAGCGGCTGGCCTTCAAGGCTTCGGGAATTGTCACGCAGCGTTTGTTCAGGTTGCCGGCATAGCCTTCGGGGCCGCTGTTATAGGTGAGGCATGCCGATGCCGGTCTGATGGGGATGCAGGCCCGTCATCAGCGAAGCACGCGACGGGCTGCAGCGCGCCGTGTTGTAGAACTGCGAAAAGCGCAGGCCCTGCGCGGCCAGCCGGTCGAGGTTTGGCGTCTCGATCTCGCCGCCATAACAGCCGATGTCCGAGAACCCCATGTCGTCGTTGAGAATCAGCACGATGTTCGGCTTTTTGTTCATATCGGGGCCTTTGGATTTTTTTGGATTGACTCTGACACGAGACGCAAATCGGGTGATCAGGCGGCGGGAGCGGTTGGCTGAATTCGCAATCCGCTCTGGCGATCGAACAAATGAACCGCCGACGCGGCGCAGCCAACCTGCACCAGATCGCCTTCGGCCACGGGCTGGCGCCGTTCGCTCTTCAGTTTGAGACGCTGGCCGTCGAGCGCCAGATCGACTGGGTGGCGCGGCCGACAGACCCAGGATGCGCCAGCCATTCCTGCGGCGAGATCGTGCAGAACCCGTTGTTCGCGGTGCCGCCGAGCTTGATGACCGTCATGCAGTGACGCAGCGGCGCGGCATGGTAGAGCGGCGCGGGCAGCAGCGCGCGCAGCGTCAGCGCGAGTTCGCCGAGATCGGCCGAGACCACCGGGATCCGCGCGGCGCAGTCGCGCGCGATCGCGCTGCTGTCCGAGTGCGTGACGCTGGAAGCGGGTGATGTGATCGTGATGGGCACGCCCGCCGGTGTCGGCTATGCGCGCAATCCCCCCGTCTGGATGAAAGCGGGCGACACTATCGAGATCGACATCGAAGGCATTGGCGTGCTGTCCAATCCGGTAATCAATTGAAGGTGAGCCCATGAAAGACATCCGCCTGGACAACATCACCGAGCTGGCAGTCGCCAGTTTCGCGGGCCTGCCCGATGACCGTCAGCGCTTGCTGGTGCAGACACTGGTGGGGCGGCTGCATCAGTACGCCAAGGACCTCCATCTCACCCACGAAGAGTGGCGGAGCACATTGGGGTTTTTGCATCGGGTGGCCGCAATGTCCCATGAGGAACGCAGCGAGTTCACGCTGCTCTCCGATGTGCTGGGGATCTCCAGCCTGGTCGACCTCATTTCCACCGATCCTGCCGCCACACCGGGCAGTGTGCTGGGGCCCTTCCACACACCGGGATCAACCTGGATGCCCAGCCCGGTCAACTTGATCCGCAACAACGAAGGCCGCCCGGTGCTGCTGCGTGGACGCATCGTGGGCGCCCAAGGCCAGCCGCTGCCGCAGGGCACGCTCGACTTCTGGCAGAACGCGGGCAACGGCCTGTACTGGCAGATCGACCCAACCCAGCCCACTGACAACCTGCGCTGCCGGTTGCGCGTCGATGCCGATGGCGCCTTCGAGATCGCGACCATCCGCCCGGTGCCGTACCAGATCCCCACCGACGGCCCGGTGTGGAGCGATCTTGTCAAACCCGCCAGACGCGGTGCCTGGCGCCCCGCCCACTATCACCTGATCGTGGCGGCGCCCGGCCATCGCACGCTGGTCACCGAACTGTTCGACGCCGAAGATCCGTATTTGGCCGACGACGCGGTGTTTGGTGTGCGTGAGGCACTGATCGCGCGCTATGAGCAGGTCTCCGATGCCGGTGCCTGCCAGCGCCACGGCCTGCCTGGCACGCAATGCCAGGTGATGCGGGTCGATTTGAAGCTCACGCCACAATCTTGAATAGCAACTGGTTCTGAACGAGGAGGCAACGCATGGACCGCAGATCGATGTTCGAGACCACCGGCCTGATGGCCGCTGGTGCACTGGCGGGTTGCGCCCTGCCTGGCGTGGCGCAGACAGGCGCGAAGACCCCGTTCAATGTGCCCGACACCACCATTCCCATCGTTGGCAGCGACATGGTCTTCCCGGTTCGGCGCATCTACTGCATCGGCCGCAACTACGCAGCACACGCGCGCGAGATGGGCTCGGACCCCACCCGCGAGCCGCCGTTTTTTTTTCAGAAGCCCACCGACGCGATTCAGTACGTGGCCCCCGGCACCGTGACCGATCATCGCTACCCGTCGCTGACCAAAAATTACCACTACGAAGTGGAACTGGTCGCGGCCCTGCGCACGGGCGGACGTGACATTCCGATCGCCAGCGCGCTCAATCATGTTTTTGCCTATGCATTGGGTCTGGACATGACCCGCCGCGATTTGCAGCGTGGCATGGGTGACCAGAAAAAACCCTGGGAGATCGGCAAGAGTTTCGATCAGTCCGCGCCTGTCGGCCCGTTGCATCTGCTCGCGCAGACCGGGCACTTCACACAGGGCGGCATCTGGCTGAAGGTGAATGGTCAGACCAAACAGAACGCCAACCTCAACCAGATGATCTGGAGCGTCGCCGAACAGATCAGCAAGCTTTCGGAAGCCTTCGAACTCAGGCCCGGCGACATCATCTATTCCGGCACGCCGGAAAACGTCGGCCCGGTGGTGCGCGGCGATGTAATCGACTGCCACATCGATGGTCTGCCCAACCTCAGCGTTAAGATTGTCTGAATCATGCCTGAACCACTTCGTCGGATTGCCTCGAGCCTGCCGCTGGCCGCGGCCGAACGCATCATCGATGCTGCGCTGGCCACGCGCCGCGAGAACCGGCTGCTGCCGCTGGCAGTGGCGGTGCTCGATGCGGGCGCGCAACTGGTCGCCTTCAAGCGTGAGGACGGCTGCGGCGTGCTGCGCTTCGACATCGCCGTCGGCAAGGCGGCGGCGGCGCTCGGCATGGGCATGTCGACCCGCCTGATCCGCGACCGACTGGCGACGCGGCCGGTGTTCCTGGGGGCGTTGGCCGCTGCGGCGGATGGCCGATTCATCCCGGTGCCCGGCGGCGTGCTGGTGCTCGATGCGCAAGGCAGCGCCATCGGCGCGGTCGGTATCAGCGGTGACACGTCCGACAAGGACGAGTATTGCGCCATCACCGCGGTCCATGCGGCGGGCCTGGGCAGCGAGCCCGCCGCGCCGGATCCCGCCTGGAACCAGAGCCAACTCTGATCGGGTCGGCATGGTGCTCGTGAAACGTCGTCGGGTCCTGCACGCGCGCGAAGACTTCGCCCGGGTCGGCGTGCTTGGCGGCGCGCCAGTGGCCTTCGTGGTCTCGCCTTCAATGCCGCGCAGCCTGAAAACGGTGAGGATTGCGGCCAGGGTCCATCCGGGCAAGTACAACGATGGTTCACCCGGTGCCGGCACGCGGTTTCATTTGGCGGCAGGGCGCCTGAAACAGCTCACCGGGGCGCCGATCGGGCCTGTTCCCTACAACGGGAGCGGCCCCGCACTGCAAGACCTTTTCGGGGGCAGCAGCGACGAACCCTGAGCGAATCAGCCGATCGCGGCGCTTCTGTTGACTCGTGCTGCAACGTCGAAGCGACATGATGTATATTGATGATAATTAGATCCTCATCTGGAGGTGCAGCATGGCACTGCAAATCGCCAACCCAGTTGTCGTCGCCAAGGTTGAACGGCTGGCCCGTGCCACGGGGTTGACCAAGACGGCGGTGGTCGAACGCGCCATCGACCGCCTGGCCGGCGAAACCCAGGCCGCGACCGACCCAGGGCGATTGGCTGCTCTGCTGGCGCAGCTGGACCGCGTTCCCGACAGATCTGATTCCTTCGATCCCCTGGAATGGGACGCTCGAGGCTTGCCGAAGTGATCGTTATTGATACATCGGCGATCGTCGCGCTGGTGTTCGACGAACCGGAGCGTGAGGCCATCGCCCTTGCAATCCAGCAAACCGACAAGGTACTGATCAGCACTGTGTCCGTGTTGGAGGCGCGCATGGTCGTGCACGGACGTCGCGGGCAACGAGCGGTCGTGTTGTTCGATGACCTTTTGCGCCTGCCGGTGTTCGAGATGATGGCTCCCGGCGTGGCGGAATCGGACGCCGCTTACGCCGCTTTCGTGGCTTTTGGCAAAGGCAGCGGCCATCCGGCCGGTTTGAACTTTGGTGACGTGTTCAGTTATGCGCTGGCCAAAGTGCGCGGTCTGCCATTGCTGTACAAGGGGGATGACTTTGCCCAGACCGATCTGGTCAGCGTGCTACGTGTGGCGGGCGGGCGCTGAGGGAGCCCAGCGGGCAGGCTGCGCGACCGCTGACAACGCACCCGGGGCAGATCCCGGGTGGTGGATATTCAGCCCTTGCGCGTCTTGGCCTGCGCCATGAAGTTGTCGAAGTTGTTCTCGCAGACTCGCGACCACAGAATCTGCTCATCGCGGAACTTGCTCCACGCGACATGAATCTTCTTGAACGCGGGGCTCTTGTCGCCGAGCTCCATATAGAGCGCTTCAGCCGCTTTGAAGCACGCGTCCATTACCGGTCGGGAAAAGCCGCGCAACTGCGCGCCGGCGCCCACCAGTGCCGCCGGGTGGCCGACCCCTCCCACCAGCCGGGGTGGTAATAGTACTTGGCGACCTTGTGCAGGCCGAGCTTTTCGTCGTCATACGGGGCTACCCATTCGGCCCGCCACACCACCAACGGCGGTACTGGCTGCGATGAATCGGCGTCGCTGCATAGGTACCCCTTGGGTTTGAAGCTGGTGAACTGGTTGGCTGAATTTCAGCTTTGACTGATGTTCAGCGGCCGGGCGGGCCGGAAGATTCGCCGCCGCCGGCGCCTGCGGGTTCGTTGCCGCCGGAAAGTTTGCGCGTCCGCTCGAGTTCGTCGATACGCGCTTCAAGCTGCGTCACGCGCTCGCGCAGAGCGGCTGCCCACGTCACGTAGGTGTCGAGTTCTTCCCGGGTGACGAGATCG
This sequence comes from Burkholderiaceae bacterium, assembly GCA_043757735.1. Taxonomy (GTDB): domain Bacteria; phylum Pseudomonadota; class Gammaproteobacteria; order Burkholderiales; family Burkholderiaceae_E; genus Quisquiliibacterium. The sequence goes on along the minus strand of JAYVOV010000384.1, from coordinate 136 downwards.
AGCCGCTGCAGCCCCTGCTCGAGCACGGCTCGCAGGTTGCGCTGCAGATCTGCCGCCGGCGTGTCGCGCATCATTTTGGCGAGACGGTCGTGCAGATCGTCCAGAAGGCTTGGTTTTTCCATGACTGACGGGGCGT
>JAYVOV010000383.1:0-5697 GCA_043757735.1 Burkholderiaceae bacterium | reverse complement strand
CAAACAAGTTGCCCGGTTCGCGATAAACCTGCATCGGCGTGCCGATCTGCTCGATGGCGCCGTGGTTCATCACGACTATCCGGTCGGCGATCGACAGTGCTTCTTCCTGGTCGTGGGTGACCATGACGGTGGTCACGCCCAGCTGGCGCTGCAGCTTGCGAAGTTCGTCGCGCAGATGAACCCGCACGATCGCATCCAGCGCGGAGAGGGGCTCGTCGAGCAGCAGCAGGCCGGGCCCGGTGGCCAGGGCGCGCGCCAGTGCAACACGCTGCTGCTGGCCGCCCGACAACTGCGCTGGAAATCGGCGCTCCGATCCGGCCAGCCCGACCAGTTCGAGAAGTTCGGTCACGCGCGCCGCAATTCTGGCCGCGCCTTGGCGTCGACTGACCAGCCCGTAGGCGACGTTATCTGCCACATCGAGGTTGGGGAACAGGGCATACGACTGGAAAACGATGCCGTAGTCGCGCTGCGCGGGCGGCAGCTTCGAGATGTCTCGGCCGGATTGTTCGATCCGGCCGCTGGTTTGTGGCTCGAGCCCGGCGATGATGCGCAGCAGTGTCGTCTTGCCGCAGCCCGAGGGTCCGAGAAAACAGACGAAGTCGCCCTGGGCGATGTCCAGGTCGATGGACTTCAGCGCGGTGAATGCGCCGAATCGCTTGTGCACGCCGGCCAGGCGCAGGTAGGGCGTGTCGGTCACGGTGCGCGCAGGCCGATCTCTCGTCTGCCAGCCGGCACGGAACAGTTGGCCGGCTGGCCGTCAGCGTTTTTCGGATTTCGAGTGGTAGCGGCGAGTCCATTCCGCCAGGATGCGTTCGCGGTTGTCAGCCGCCCAGGTGAAGTCCATCTTCACCAGGCGTGCCTCGTAGTCTTTCGGCACGTTGGCGAGCGGCGCGGCGACACCGGGCTGCGCGGTGATTGCGAAATTCTTGCCATACAGAATCATGGCGTCCTTGCTCGAGGCCCAGTCGGCCAGTTTCCTGGCGGCGTCGAGCTTCTTGGTGCCCTTGTGGATCGCGAAAGCTTCGAGATCCCAGCCCAGCCCTTCTCTGGGGAACACGAGGTCGATCGGCGCGCCTTTGGCTTTGTTGCTGTTGGCACGGTACTCGAACGAGATGCCCACCACGAACTCACCGCTCGCGGCCATGTTGCACGGCTTCGATCCCGAATGCGTGTATTGGGCGATGTTTTCGTGAAGGCCGTCCATGAATTTCCAGCCATCGCCTTTGCCGTCCTTGTCGCCCCACAAAGTGAGCCAGGCGGTGACATCGAAGAAGCCGGTGCCCGACGATGCCGGGTTGGGCATCACGATCTGGCCTTTGTAGACGGGCTTGAGCAGTTCTTTCCAGGTCTCCGGTTTGGGGATGTTCTTCTTCTGGGCCTCTATTGTGTTGAAGCAGATGGTGGCGCCCCAGACGTCCATGCCGAACCAGGCGGGGGGATTCTTCTTGTCCCGGTACTGGCTCATGATCGCGTCCAGATTGAGCGGGCGATAGGCCTCGAGCATGCCGTTCTTGTCCAGCAGCGCCAGGCTGGAGGCGGCAACCCCCATCACCGCGTCGGCCTGCGGGTTGGCTTTTTCGGCCAGCAGTTTGGCGGTGATGACGCCGGTGGAGTCGCGCACCCATTTCAGCTCGATGTCCGGGTAGTGCTTGTTGAAGCCTTCCTGGTAGGCCTTGAGCTGATCCGTTTCGAGTGCGGTGTACACCAGCAGTTGTGTCTTTTGGGCGGCGGCGTGGCCAGCGACCAGGCACAGCAGCGCCCCGGCCAGCACACGCCCCAGCAGACCCGCTGGGTTGACGCGGCTTGATGAAATCGGGCTTTGGCTGGTCATCGGGTTCTCCGTAGGGGCCGGCCGAAACCGACAGGGCATCGCGGTGAATCAGCTCGCGAGTATGGATCAGCGGTCGTGACGGTCTGGTGACTGCGGGAGCAGGGCGCTGCTGGCCGGTGAATCTTGGTCAGGTGGCCAGGCTCTGTCAACTGAAGTTTGCATATTGTTGACAAAATCCAAACGCGCCGATTAAATTGGCAGCATGACTAACCATTCCTCCATCATCGGGTCCGGGTCTGCGATTCCGTTTGCGTCCAGGTCTGCGCTGGGCGCCGATTCGAGCGCCTCGGCGGCTGCGTTGCAAGAGCCAGCGCAGCCCACGATCGCCCTGCTGCAGGAACATTCCCTGACCTCGCTCGTGCATCGCGAACTTGAGCGCCTCATCCTTGCGGGCGGGCTCGCGCCGGGCGCCAAGCTCAATGAAGCCCTGCTCGCCGAGAAGTTGGGTGTTTCGCGCGGGCCGGTGCGCGAAGCGATCAGGATTCTCGAGGAATCGGGCCTGGTCAGGCAGGAGAAAAATCGCGGCGCGTTCGTGCGCGACATCGCACTCGATGAGGCGGTCGAGATCTTCGATCTGCGCGCGATTCTCGAAGAGGCGGTCGGCAGGCATCTGGCGGCCAGCATCAGCGCGGTCCAGATCAAGACTTTGCGCTCACTGGTCGAGCAGATGGAACGTCTGCTCAAGCTTGGCGACGCCGACGAATATCACCTTCTCAATCTGGCGTTTCATGATCGCCTCGTCGAATTCACCGGCAACCGCAAGCTGATCGCTGTCTATCGGCGCCTGATCAACGAACTGTCCCTGTTCCGCCGCCTCAGTCTGTCGGACAGCCGACAGCTGCCTGTATCGGCCGCTGAGCACCGCGCCATCCTGAAGGCAATCGCCGCGGGCGATCCGCAGGCCGCGGGCTCGGCTCTGAGCCTGCACGTGCGCGAGAGCCGTGACAGAACGATTCGAAACCATTCTCAGCAAAGTGCGGGCCCTGTCGGCGCCGGCGCCGGCGCAGTACGAAGGACTCCCCATGCTTGAAGTCAATGGCCGACGCTACCGGATGCCGGCTCAGCCCACGGTGGTGGTCTGCGTCGACGGTTGCGAACCCGAATACATCGCGCAGGCGGTCGCCGCGCGCGCGGCGCCATGGTTTGCAAGGGTGTTGCGCGACGGCACCGCGCTGATCGCCGATGGTGTGGTGCCCACCTTTACCAATCCCAACAATCTGTCGATCGTGACCGGTGCTCCGCCCTCGGTGCACGGCATCTGCGGCAACTACCTGTTCGATGTCGCCTCGGGAACCGAGGTGATGATGAACGATCCGAAGTGGCTGCGCGCGCCCACGATTCTCGCATCGCTGGCCGCGGCAGGGGCCACTTGCGCGGTCGTCACCGCCAAGGACAAGCTGCGAAAGCTGCTGGGCCATGGCATGCGCGGCATCTGCTTCTCGTCGGAAAAGGCGGACCAGGTGAGCCTTGCCGAGAACGGAATTGCGGAGGTGCTGACGATGGTCAACAAACCGGTGCCCGATGTCTACAGTGCGGAGTTGTCGGAATTCGTCTTTGCCGCCGGGGTGCAACTGATGCGGCAGCGGCGCCCCGATGTGATGTATCTGTCGACCACCGACTACATTCAGCACAAACATGCGCCGGGCACGCCGGGCGCCAACGCGTTTTACGCGATGATGGACCGATATCTGGCCGAACTCGACGCAGCCGGCTGCGTGATCGCAGTCACCGCCGATCACGGCATGAACGCCAAGACCGGCATGGACGCCGCGCCTGATGTCATCTATCTCCAGGACCTGATGGACGAATGGACCGGGGCCGGGCAGTCACGGGTGATCTTGCCCATCACAGATCCTTATGTGGTGCATCACGGCGCGCTCGGCTCGTTTGCGACCGTCTACCTGCCGCAGGGAGCCGATGCCGAGGCACTGGGCGCGCGGATCGCCGCACGTCGCGGCATCGATTCGGTGTCGAGCCGTGCGGTTGCTGCCGAACGGTTCGAGCTGCCCGTCGATCGCATCGGCGATCTCGTGGTGGTGTCTGAGCGTTTCACGGTGATCGGCACCAGCGCGTCCCGCCACGACCTTGGCGCCCTGGACGTGCCGCTGCGCTCGCACGGCGGGGTCTCAGAGCAACGTGTGCCGCTGATCCTGAACCGGGCCATTGTGGACATCGATCGGCAGCGGCGCTGGCGCAATTTCGATGCCTTCGATCTCGCGCTGAATCGCGCTCAATGAGGCACGAGCAATGAGGCACGAGCAATGAGGCACCAGCAATGAGGCACCAGCAATGACCGAGCCGAGAGTCGAATCCCTGCGCATCGCCGGTGAACGAATCGGCGCGCAAACGGGCGGCGAACGCGCGATCGCCGTCACCAACCCGTTTTCGGGTGCGCTCGTGGGCTATGTTCCCAAGGCCACCGTCGAGCAGGTCCGTCACGCTTATTCGGTTGCGCACGCGTATCGTGCCGGCCTGAGCCGCTTCGATCGCGCCGGCATTCTGAACCGCGCCGCACAGACCGTGCGCGATCGCACGGAAGAGATCGCCAGCCTGATCACCGCGGAGTCCGGTCTGTGCCTGAAGGATTCGCGCTACGAAGCCGGGCGGGTGGCCGATGTGCTGATGTTCGGCGGGCTCGAAGTGCTCAAGGATGACGGACAGTCGTTCTCCTGCGACATCACGCCGCACGGGCACCGGCGCCGCGTGTTCACGCAGCGCGATCCATTGCTGGGCGTGATCACCGCGATCACGCCCTTCAACCACCCGATGAATCAGGTTGCGCACAAGATCGTTCCGTCGATCGCGACCAATAACCGAATGGTGCTCAAACCGTCCGAAAAAGTGCCGCTGTCGGCGTTCCTGCTGGCCGACATCCTGTACGCGGCTGGGCTGCCGCCGCAGATGCTCAGTGTGATCACCGGCGATCCGCGCGAGATCGCCGACGAGATGATCACCAACCCGATGGTCGATCTGGTGACCTTCACCGGCGGGGTCACGATCGGCAAATCGATCGCGGGCAAGGCCGGTTATCGGCGGATGGTGCTCGAACTCGGCGGCAACGACCCGCTGATCGTGATGGAGGACGCCGATCTCGACGAAGCCTCCTCGCTGGCGGTTCAGGGCTCTTACAAGAATTCGGGGCAGCGCTGCACAGCGATCAAGCGGATGCTGGTGCACCGGTCGGTGGCGGCGCGGTTCACCGATCTGGTGGTCGAGAAGACCCGTGCCTGGCGCCATGGCGATCCCGCTGACCCGGGCAATGACATGGGTTGCGTCATCGACGAGCGCGCGGCACGGCTGTTCGAAGGCCGCGTCAACGAAGCGATTGCTGGCGGTGCCCGATTGCTGATCGGCAATCGACGTGAGGACGCCTTGTATTCGCCCACTGTGATCGATCGCGTCGAGCCCTCGATGACGCTGGTTCGCGAAGAAACCTTCGGGCCGGTCTCGCCAATCATCGCGTTCGGCAGCCTCGACGAGGCGATCCACATCGCCAACGGCACCGCCTATGGACTGTCGTCCGCGGTGTGCACGCAGCGGCTCGACTACATCACGCGTCTGGTCGACGAGCTGCAGGTCGGCACGGTCAATGTTCGCGAGGTGCCTGGATATCGGCTCGAGCTGACGCCGTTCGGCGGCATCAAGGATTCCGGCCTGGGTTACAAGGAAGGCGTGCAGGAGGCGATCAAGAGTTTCACCAACCTGAAGACGTTTTCATTGCCCTGGGCAGCGACCGCCACGCCGTGATCGAGCCACTCGGGCTGACATGGCCGGTGATGCTGGCCGTGCTGTTCGGCGCAATGCTCCATGCGCTCTGGAATGCGCTGGTGAAATCGTCTGGCGACAAATCGGTGGATACCGCACTG
>JAYVOV010000382.1:0-5702 GCA_043757735.1 Burkholderiaceae bacterium | reverse complement strand
AGATCCGAGTGCTCGTCGGTGATGTGGGCGGCGGCTTCGGTATGAAAACGGGCTTGTATCCCGAAGATGCCGTGGTGGCCTACTGTGCCCGCCAGTTGTCGCGCACTGTGCTGTGGGTTGCTGATCGCAGCGAAGAATTCCTGTCGGCAATCCATGGCCGCGACATCCATTCCCGCGCTCAGCTGGCGCTCGACGGCAAGGGCCGTATTCAGGCGTTGCGGGTCCAGTCGCTGGCCAACGTCGGCGCGTTTGCCACTCCCACCGCGGCGGCCATTCAGTTGATGATCGGTCCCTGGGTGCTGCCCAGCATCTACGACATCACCCTGATCGATTTTCATTTCAAGGCGGTCCTCACCAACACGGCCCCCACCGGCGCTTATCGCGGCGCCGGGCGTCCCGAATCCATCTACATCATCGAACGCCTGATGGATGCGGCGGCCCGCCAGATCGGCATGGACGGTGCGCAACTGCGCCGGCACAACATGGTCCGGCCCGATCAGCTCCCGTATACCAACGCGATGGGTCAGGTCTACGACAGCGGTCAGTTCGAAAAAGTGCTCGACCAGGGGTTGGCGCTGGCCGACTGGTCGGGGTTCGACGCGCGGGCGGCCCAGTCGCGCGCACGGGGCCGCTTGCGTGGTCGCGGCCTGGCCACGTTTCTGGAGTGGACCGGCGGCAATGCCTTCGAAGAACGGGTCACCGTCAACGTGAAGCCCGACGGCATCATCGAACTCGTTTCGGCCACCCAGGCCATGGGCCAGGGGCTGGCCACCACCTATGCCCAGCTGGCAGTCGATGTCTTCGGCGTGCCGATCGAGCGGATCCGCGTCGTGCAGGGTGACACCGATCTCGCGGTGGGCTTCGGCAGCGCCGGTTCGCGTTCGCTGTTCACCGGTGGCACCGCCGTCACCATCGCATCAGAGCGCACCATCACCCGCGCCAGATCGCTGGCCGCCGAGGCGCTCGAAGTGAGCGAGCCGGATATCGAATACACCGAGACGGTCTTTCGCGTTGTGGGCACCGATCGCAGCATCGGGCTGTTCGAGCTGGCGGCGCGTCAGCCCGATCAGCGCATCTATATCGATTCGACCAGCACAGTGGCCGGGCCGACATGGCCGAATGGCTGCCACGTCTGTGAAGTGGAAATCGATCCAGACACCGGCGACACCGAGGTGGTGGCCTATGCGTCGGTCAACGATGTCGGGCGGGTGGTCAACCCGACCATCGTGCGCGGGCAGCTCGATGGCGGGGCGCTGCAGGGCATCGGTCAGGCCTTGTGCGAGCACCTGGTGTATGACGCGCAGTCCGGGCAGCTGCTGAGCGGCAGTTTCCTCGACTACGCCATGCCGCGTGCCGATCTGCGCGTGCCCTTCAAGACGGAAATGGACGAGTCCTCGCCTTGCCTGAACAACGCGCTGGGCGTGAAGGGCGTGGGCGAGCTGGGCACGATCGGCGCGACGCCGGCGGTGGTCAATGCGGTTGTCGATGCGCTGGCGCGCGCCGGGGTCGATACCCGGGCCCATCCGGTACAGATGCCGCTGGTGCCCGAACAGGTCTGGCGGGCGCTCGCCACGCGGGGCTGAGCCAGCCCCGCCGTTCACCAGGCGGCGCCCTTCAAGATGCCACCGGTGAGGTAGTACACCTGATCCACAATCTGCACGCTTCTGTCCTGCCCCCACCATGAGTGAGCTTCACGCTCACCCGAAATCGACTGCTGGAATACGCCGGCCGTTGCGTCGCTGGCAGCGAGCCGCCGCGTGCCTTGCTTCTTGCTTCGTACTGAGCGCGCAGCGCCTGGGCTGTGGTCCGGGAACCGGTGGCAGCGGAACCGGGCCGGACGCTGGCGCGGGCGTTGCGCCGGGCGGTTCGCCAGAGCTCGGGCGGGTGCTGCTCGCCGGGGCCTGGCGCGCTGGCGATGTCGTGGCGGTGTTCAAACCACAGAGGGTCGTCGTCACCTCGATGTGCAGCGTATTTCAGTACGATGGTGCGTGGCAGGTCGATGCGGCGGGTGATCTGGCGCTGACGACGGGTGCGGTCGGCCAGGCTTCGCCCGTCGCGGCCGCGCTTGGCGCGCCAGCGTGCTGATTGTCGGCGTGCCCCGGGCTCAGCGCTCCGGCCTGCTGATTTCCGGCTGGTCCCGGGCAGCGACCGGCGGTTCAAGCCGGGTCGCCGTCAGCAGGACCAGGCCGGTGATCGCCGGCAGCAACGCTAATCCGGCGAATGTCGTCGAGTAGCTGCCAGTCAGGCTGACCAGTCCGGCAAACACCGCCGAGCCGCTCATGCCGCCCATGAAGGTGAGGAACTGAGTGGCGCCGGTGGCCTGAGCCACACGGTGCTGCGGCACATGGCGAACCAGATCGGCGTAATAGACGCCATTCCAGGAGACCGCGGTCGCCGCGCAGGCGAGCGCGATCAGCAGCATCGCGACGCTCGATGTGTCGGGCGGTGCGAGCCCCAGAAGCAGCATGGCTGCCGCAGTCATCACCCCCAGCATGCCAAGCAGGCGGGTCGGGTCGATCCAGCGATCGGCCACATGTCCCCAGGCGATACGGGCGACCACGCTGGCCGCCTGCGACGCCGCCAGCAGGCTGGCCGCCAGGGCCAGCGTGTAGTGGTGTTCGAGCTTGAGCAGCGACACCAGAAAAGTGAGAAAGGACACCTGCGTGAAGGCATACACGAGGGAAGTGAAGCCGAGCCGACGGGTCGGCGCGAACGCCATGACCTCGCGCAGCGGCGTGATCAGCCGGGACTGCAGACTCTCGATGATCGATGGCCGCCCCGGCGACGCCTGCCGGTCGGCTGTCGATCCCCCGGCTGTCGATCCCCCGGTTGTCGATCCCCCGGTTGTCGATCCCCCGGCGACCGCGGCTATGGGCGTCGTTGCGCCCGGTCGCGCGGCGCCGCGCGCCTCCAGCCTGCGTCGGCTCAGGCCGATGGCCCAGGCAGCGGCAAGCATCAGCACGCCAAGCGTCGCCACCACCTTCGACCAGTTCAAGAACGCCAGCAGCGCAGGGATCGCCAGACCTGCGGTCGCCACGCCCAGGGGCACGCCGGTCTGCTTGATCGAAAAGAACAGGCCGCGCCGGTCCGCTGGCGCATGACGGCTGAGGATTTCGGCGGCTGCCGGGTTGGTGATGCCGTAACCGATGCCGAAAAGCACCGCGCCGGCCATCAAGAAGACCGGATGACCCAGGGCAATCAGAAACATGCCGCTGGCCGACGAAAGAAGGGCGACCTGACTGAGCCGAACTGAGCCATGTCGGGTTGCCAGCAGCCCGCCGTTCAGCCCGGACAGCATGGCCGCCAGATAGGAAAGGCTGACCAGCCAGCCGACGTTCTGGGCGCCGACACCGATCTCACCGGCGATGACGGGCGCCAGGACCGACGGGGTGGTCTGCGCGACCGAGGCGATCATCTGCACCCCGAGCGTTACTGCCAGGGCGGTGAGCGGCGCGTGGCTGCCGGCAAGCTTCAGCCCCGCTGCCGGGCTCGCAATTGAGGTCCCTGGAGTGGCAGGGCAAGGACCGGGAGTGGCAGCGCGAGGACCGGGCTCGGTAGTGGACGGACCGGGCTCGGCAGTGCGGCAGGGATCTGGCGAATTTTGAGAGGGCGGCAAGGAGCGGACTGCAAAGAGGGCTGAAGCAAAGCGTGCAATCGAACGAGCCGTGAGAAACCCGATCGCCGAGTCGATCATAGTGTGATGGCGCGCGGCGAGCACCGGCAGCGCGCGCGGTATCGGAACCAGCGCAATCGTCGACGGCCGGTTGGCGCTATCCTGGTGTGCCATTTTATTGCCACCCGCCACCCGCCACCCGCCACCCTCACACGGAGCCCGGTCATGGAACACAGCGAACTGCAGATCGGCCAACAGGCACGTCAACCTTTCTGGATGCCGTTCTCGCCGAACCGGGAATTTGGAGTTGGGCGGGCACTCGCCGGTGATCGTATTCGACGATGCCGAGGTCGAACACGCCGCCGAAATGCTGGTCGGGTTCAAGTTTCGCAATGCCGGTCAGGTCTGCGATCGCCGCCGCGCTGGAATCGGGTAAGGTCAGCATCAACCACTGGGGCGCGGCCCTGCCCGAAACGCCGTTCGGCGGCATCAAGGACAGCGGCTGAAGCTCCGCAGCTCCGGGTGGCGCAGTTGTCGGCGCAGGCACAATGCTGATCCAATCCCCGCGCCGCGATCACTGCAAGAGACTGTCCATGACCCAGCCCGCCGCCGCAGATATTCTGATGAATAATTTTCCGCCGGCTGCCGAGAGCCAGGTGTCGCTGGCGAACTGGCGAGCCGCGCCGTTCAACCAATGGGCTTTCCAGCATGTGCGCGAGATCGTTCCGTCGGCCGATATAGCCAACGATCCCGACGATGTCTGGCAGCTGCCGGCAGCCGAGTGCGACTGGTCTGCCCTGCGCATCGTGTCTGGCGGCGAAACGATGAATCTCGCGCGCTATCTGCAGGCCACCGATACCGATGGCTGGGTGGTTTTGCATCGCGGGCGCATCGTCGGCGAGCACTATGCCCGCGGCATGAACGTGCACACGCCGCACATCCTGATGTCGGTGTCGAAGTCGGTACTGGGCCTGATCGCTGCGCAACTCATCGAGGGCGGCACGCTGGACCCCGATCAGCCGGTGACGGCCTTGATACCGGAAGTGACTGATACAGCCTACCGCGGTGCGACGCTGCGCCATCTGCTCGACATGCGGGTGGGTGTGTTCTTCGATGAGAACTACCTGGCCACCAGGGGCCCGATTATCGAGTACCGCAAGGCGCAGAACTGGAATCCGCTTGAGCCGGGCGAGCAGCCTTCTGATCTGCGCCGATTTTTTGCCCAGCTCTCGCTCGGCGATGGCCCGCACAATGGTCGCTTTCACTATGTGTCGCCGAACACCGATCTGCTGGGCTGGGTGATCGAGCGAGCCACCGGGCGGCGCTACGCCGATCTGGTCAGCGAGTCTCTGTGGCAGCCGATGGGCGCGTCGCGCAGCGCTTACATCACTGTCGACCGGCTGGGCGCTCCGCGCTGCGCGGGGGGCTTGTGTGCGACCACGCGCGATCTGGCCCGGGTCGGGCAGCTGCTCGTGGCGGGTGGCCGGCGCAGTGCGGGCGGTGCAGGTGGCAACGGGGTTCGCACTGTCTTGTCTGGCGGGGCGATCGATGACCTCGAACGCGGCGGCGATCGAGCGGCCTGGGAGGGTGGCGATTTCGTGCCTTATTTCGATGGCCTGCCGGTGCGCTACCGCAATCAGTGGTACACGCTGGATGGTGCATCACCGATGCTTTTTTGCGTCGGCGTGCACGGCCAGAACCTGTTTGTCGATCGCGCCGCGCAACTGGTGATCGCCAGGTTCGCCTCGCAGGCGCTGCCGATGGACGCCAAGCGCCTGCAGATCACTTTGCGCGGCGTTGCGGCGATCCGCGAACACCTGGCCCGCGCCTGAGCGCTCGCGCCTGACTGCTGGCGTCACCGGCACAGCAGCTCACCGGCACCAGAGCTGCGGGAACTCGCGCGCCAGCCAACGGGCCAGGCCGGCATTCACCTGCACCGGCTTTTCCTGCGCCATCCAGTGCCCTGACGCGACCGTGACCTCGGCCAGGTTGCTGCAGGCTGCGCGCATCGGTTGCGCCAGCGTCGAGTCGGTGGTCTCGCAGACGAAGTCATACGCGGCGTGAAAGAACAGCACCGGCATGGCGAGTC
>JAYVOV010000381.1:0-5708 GCA_043757735.1 Burkholderiaceae bacterium | reverse complement strand
CGCTCCAGGGGCACGTCTTCGGGCAGCGTGGACAGCCAATACTTGAGCGGCTCGCGGTCACCCTTGGGCCACTCGATGAGCAGCCATTGCGGTTCGCGTCACTGCTCGTGCAGGTGGTCGCGGTGCGCAGCGCGAACACGCACCCTCGCGAACGGCCACGAAGTGATGCAGCGATTGGTGCTTTGAGCGTGTGTGCATCGGGTCCAGATGCGCCATGTCCGTCTCAAACTCAGACAGATCGTTCATCAAGGTTCACCCTTCGCTTTAAAAAGCTTGGATAACTCCTTGATTTTACTAGAACAGTAGGACTAGAGGCTGCTGCGCAGCGTCACGCGGATCACCCGCGATTCGGCAGGGTGAAAATGCCGGTCGTCGACCGGCGCCGCCTCGCCACGCAGCTGCGAGGCGTAGTAGTACTCGACATCGTTGACCTTGCGGCCCAGCAGGTTGAACACATCGAGCGAGACATCGAAGCCCTTGCTCACGCGATAAGCAACACGCAGATTCACCAGCGTGGTCGATCGCGCCAGCACGCTGCCGTCCTCGCTCAGCGGCCGCGCACCCAGGTGACGCAACTGAACGCTGCCCGACCAGGGCCCGATATCGCGAACAGAAACCGCCGCGGAAGCCACCCGGCGAACCGCCCCGGGAATCTGATCGCCTTCCGGCGCGCTCTGAGTGAAACGCGCGCGCGAGACCGCCAGGTCGAGATCAAAAAGGAGCCAGGGCCTGGGTACGTATCGGTTGTTCCATTCGACGCCCGCGCGGCGGCTCGGACGGCTTGGTTCGGTCGTGCCGGCGTCGCCGACAAAAACCAGTTCCGATCCGATATCGAGCTGCCAGAGCGCCAGCGACGATTGAAGGCCTGGCAGCCATTCCGAGCGAACACCAATCTCGCTGCCAAGCGTTCGAACCAGTCCGGGCACCGATGCGACCGGCTCGCCGGTGCGCGGATCGACCCGGATCACCGTTGCGCGCCCGTCGTTGCTGTGAAAGCCGCGGCCCGTATTGGCGAAAAATTCGGTTCGCGCCCAGGGCCCCATGATCAACGAAAATTTTGGTGAAACCAGCGACGCGCTGCTGCGCCCCGAGTTCTGCGCTGGCTCCCCACGCACGTCCCATTGGAATCGATCGATACGCAGACCCGCCACGCTGCGCAGCCAGGGCGTCCAGGCGATCGTGTTTTCGGCGAAGAGTCCGGCGCTGGTCTGCAGCACACGATCGTCGCGCACCGACTGCGTGATCTGGCGCGCCTGCGAATCGAACAGGCCCACCCGGATACGATCGTGACGAAGCTGCAGCCCGAGCTCAGTGGTCGTCGGGCGCGCACCGAATTCACCAAACCAAACGCGCGAGGCCTGCCCGCCGACGACCTGGCGTCGATCCCGCTGCAGGAACTGGTCGCCAGCCATTGGATTGGCCTGAAAATAGGTGAAATTCGAGTACAGATCGAGGTCGTAGCGCAGGCCGTAAACCTGGGCACGAACCGAGCCGTCGGCCAGCGTCTTGCGCCACTCCAGCGAAACGCTGTCGCGCCCGGTGGCGCCGCCGGTTGTTGGATCCAGCGATCCGAAACGGCCCAATGCGCCGGATGCAACCGCGCGCTCCGGAATCTGATCGGTCGCTGTCCAGCGGGCACGGTAAAACATGGCGGTGGCGCGAAAGCTCTCGGCCTTGCTGCCCTGCGAATAGCGCAGCACCGCATTGAACCGGCGCAATGCCTCGGGCACTTCCCAGGGGCCGTCGTTGCCTTGCACTTCCAATGCGCCCAGCAGGGTCGCTCCGTTGGCGAGCATCGGCGAGCCCGCCGCGAGCAGACGACGATAACCGTTGGCGCCGAGCGTGGCCTGTGCGAAGGGCGCACTCAGCCGGTCGCGCAGCACCAGGCTGGCCGACCCAGCCGAACCGAAGTCACCAGTGGATGCGCCATAGGGACCTTTTCGGTAGTCGATCCTGTCGATCAATTCGGGGATCAGGAAATTCAGATCGGTATAGCCCTGACCGTGCCCATGCGTGGGCATGTTGACCTGGATGCCGTCGACGCTGGTCTGGAAGTCCGTACCGTGATCCAGGTTGAAGCCACGCAGGAAATACTGGTTGGCTTTGCCGTCGCTCGAATGCTGCGTGACGATCATGCCGGGGATGAATTCCAGGACTTCCCCCGGCCGCATGGCCGGGCGGGTCTCCAGCACACGCGAGGAAATCCTGCCTTGGGACGCGGCGTCGGAGCTGCCGACCGCGTTGTCATAATTCCCCTTGATTTCGACGGGCGCGAGCACGCCACGCGGCGCGGCGATGGTGTCGGACTGGGCATGTGCCGATTGCACTGAGACGGGGCCGAAGCAAAGCGCGACCGACAGCGCCAGCGGGTGCCGGCGTCCGGCCCGCTTCGGGGGCCAAGCCGGATAGTTTGCATAGTTCATTTGGAGTTCTCTGAAAACAAGCATGCTCACCAGGCGGGCGGACCCGCTGCTGGTGAAAAACAGGCGCGGCTTGCCTTGTGCGCCAGCGATCGTGCGCAAAAGGCCCGCCACCGTTCTCCCAAAAAGGGCGGCGATGGTTTCAGACGATGGGCGGGCGGTACAAAACTTCTTGCGGGTGTGACTGCCAGCGCGGGCCGTTCAGCGCAATCAGTGCGCCTGCGGCATCCGGCCGCCAGCCGTGATCGGGCTTGCCGCAGGGCAATGCGCAGGCGAACGAGGCACAACGCCGAATGAGTTCTTCGAGCAGGTCATCAAAAGCGTCTTCTTCGAGCACCAGTTGCAGCGGCTCTCTGCCTGGATGCCGATGGCGTTGCACACTTTCGTGATGAGCCTGGAGATTGTCTGACTGCGTTGCTGTCGTCCAAGCGGTCGCGTTCGTATGCGTGCGGCCTGCACCCGGGGCAGCGGCCACGTCGTGATGGTGTGCGGGCCCCAAGCTGGCGATGACCAGCCCGATGCATTGCGCCGGCAGCACCAGGGCAATCAGCAGCAGGCGCAGGTAGCCCGCCAGGCGGTGCCCGCTCATCTCAGGCGAACCGGGAGATGTTCAATCACGCGGAATCGTGTTCGTCCCGGGCGCAGCGTCGGGCCGGCACGGCTGAAGTCCGGGAAGCGCGCCAGCAATTTTGCAAACGCAATGCCCGCCTCCAGCCGGGCCACGGCATTGCCCGCACAAAAATGCGGGCCGTGTCCGAACGCGAGATGCCGATTGGGGTCGCGCGCCACGTCAAAGCGATCGGGGTCCGTGAAAGCCTGCGGGTCGCGGTTGGCCGCTGCGATGGCCACGTGCAGGAAGCTGCCGGCAGCCAGCGTCTGACCACCGAGTTCCACCGGCGCGAGCGCCCGCCGGTTGCCGAACTGCAGAGGGCTCTCGAAGCGCAGCATCTCTTCGATGGCGGATCGGATCAAAGCGGGTTTGTGCACCAGACGCTGGCGCTCCTGCGGGTAGCGCAGCAGCAGATCTATGCCGTTGGCGATCAGGCTCGCGGTGGTGTCGTGGCCCGCATTGAGCATGAAAATACAGTTGTGGATGATCTCGAGTTCGGTCAGGCCGGTCCCGGCGTCATGCGCCTGAACCAGCGCCCACAGGATGTCGGTGTCGGCGGTGTGGGCCGGGTAGCGCCGTTTGTGGGCGATCAAATCGCGCAGGTATTGCTTGAACGCTTCAACCGCGACATTGCCCTCGGCGAGCTGCTCGGGCGTGCGCTGCGGCTCGAGTCCGCCGAGAATCTGGTTCGCCCATGTCCTGAGCGGTTCGCGTTCGCCGCGCGGCACGCCCAGCAGATCGCCGATCAGGTTCAGCGGCACGGCCAGCGCAAAATGGCCGACGATATCGACCGTACCCTGGTCGGCCGCCCGGTCGAGCAGTTCATCGACCATTTGCACGATGTTGTCCTGCAGCCTGCGCATGGTCTGCGCCGCAAAAAATGGCGCCAGCAGCCGGCGCACCCGCGTGTGGTGGGGCGCGTCGTTGAATACCAGCGACATCGTGTGGTGTTCATACAGCGGGCTGTCGCCGAATTTGGGATGGAAATCGACCCGCTTGTCCGAGCTGAAGCGTTCGGCGTCTGTCAGGACTTCACGGACATCGTTGTAGCGGCTGATCAGGAAAGAACCATCAGGCTGTTCGCAGACCGGCGCGCTGCCGCGCAGCACGGCCAGATCGGGGTAAGGGTCTCGCGCAAAATCAGTGCCGGCGTTGGCCAGGACGAAATGACGGGCGGTATCGGCGGTCAGTGCCACGGCAAGCGGCTCGAAGGGGCGTCAGGTTTCATGTCTGTGCCGGTGGTGAATGTCCGGCAGGTGCGGATGGGAATGGGTCAGGGCCGTATGCCGATGAACATGTGAATGGCCGCGCTGCCGATTCCAGGCCATCAGGTGGACGTGATCATGGTGCTCGTGGTGCTCGTGGAAATGCTCGTGTTCAAGGGCTTCATGCTGATGATCATGGCAGTGCCGTTCCGTCAGGACGAGCAAAGTGGCCAGACCGACCAGCACGACCGCCCCCAGCAACCACCACGATCCGGGTTCGCCCATGAACAATACCGCGAAGCCGGCGCCGAAAAAAGGCGCAGTGCCGAAGTGCGAGGCCGTCCGGGCGCTGCCGAGATGCCGCAAGGCCACAATGAACAGCACCAGGCTCAGGCCATAACTGGCCGCGCCGACCAGCCCGGCGGCCGCGGCGGCAGGCCAGGCAGGCAGGCTGTGGCCCAGCGCGAGGGCGAGCAGCAGATTGAATGCACCGGCAACCAATCCCTTGTACATGGCGATCCGAACCGGGTCGCCACCGGCGATCATCCGGGTGAGGTTGTTGTCGATGGCCCAGAACAGGCAGGCTGCGGCCACTGCCAGGGAGCCTGCCAGAGAGGCTGTGCCGGCCTGCGGCGAGGCGAGCAGCGCGCTGGCCAGTACCGTCATGCCGACCGCCAGCCAGACCCGACGGTCGACTGCCTCGCGAAACACACCAGCCGCGATAAGGGTGGTCAGTACACCCTCCAGCGACAACAGCAGCGAAGCCGACGCGCCACTGGTGGTCTGCAGCCCCCACATCAGGGCCAGCGGCCCGCAGATGCCGCCCGCCAGCACAGAACCGAACAGCCAGGGCCGATCAGCTGCGGTCAACGGTGCCGATGCGTCAGATGGGACACCCTGCGCCCGCCGCCAGGCGAGCCAGACCGCGAGCGCTGTGCCGCTGCCCAGGTAGAGCAGGCCAGCCAGCAGGATTGGCGACATTTCGGCGCCAAGCGCCTTGGCGATCGGCGCGCTGACCCCGAACAGGGCGGCCGCGAGCAAGGCGTAGAGCGCATGGCGCTGAGTGAAGAGATCGATCATTTCTTGGTCATGAATTGGCCGCCGAGGCACCGGCAGTGGAAAATACCCGTTTCCCTTGGCTGCTCTCATCGAGAGGCGGCTGTTTTCGTCGCAGTGTGTTAAAGCGACCCATTGCCGTGAGTCTGGAGACTGTCAATTGCAATTCCGTTCATGGTGGCCGCTGGCTGCCGTGCTGATGTCGCTTTTTTGTGGCACTGCCTCAGGTGACATCCTGCCACCACGCCTGCGTCAATGGCTGAAAGCGCATCCTGACATCCGTTTCGCCCCGGAACGTGACCACGGCCCGTTCGTCTATGAAACGCCCAATGGCGCACCACAGGGTCTTTCGGTCGATTTTCTCCGGGCGATCTCTGCGCGTGCCGGCATTGCACCACAGACACAACCAGCCCAGCC
>JAYVOV010000380.1:0-5708 GCA_043757735.1 Burkholderiaceae bacterium | reverse complement strand
ATGCGCTGGGAGCCGTAGACGCGGTCGGCATAAAAGACCCGCTTGCCCACCCGCATGGCCAGGTAGACGTCGTCGCCGATGTCCTTGACCAGATCCTCCAGGTGGCGGCGCGCCGTGGTGCGGATGTCGAGTGAGCGCAGGGTGCGCAGGGCCATCGACACCGCGCGCGGCCCGATCGTGTAGCGCAGGGTCTCGGAGACGGCGGCGACCTCGGCGCTCACCATGGTTTGCAACATGTTGTGCACGCTGGAGACCGGCAGGCCGAGCGCGTCCTTGATTTCGGTCAGGCGCAGGCCTTCCTTGTGCTGCGCCAGAAGGTCGAGCACATCGAAGCTGCGCAGGTAGCGGTCCGGATTCATCCGGCGCGCCCGAGGATGAAGCCGTCGTACCCGTGGTCGGCGACTTCCTGGCATTCATTGCGATACGTGCCGATGCGTGCCACGTAGGGCATGAACACGCGCGGCTTGCCCGGAATGTTGGCCCCCAGAAACCAGGAGTTGGCCAGCGGCAACAGGGTCTTGTTGGCAGCGTCGTTCACGTGGGCGACCCAGCGGTCTTCGGCCGCGCTGCCCGCCTCGATGGTCGCCATGCCATGCTGCTCCAGATGGGCCAGGCAATCGCAGATCCATTCGACATGGTGCTCGATGCCGACGATCATGTTGACCAACACCGAGGGGCTGCCCGCGCCGGTGATGATGAACAGGTTGGGGAAGCCGGCCGTCATCAGGCCGAGGTAGGTGCGCGGCCCATCGGCCCATTTGGCGCGCAGCGTGCGGCCGGCGCGTCCGCGAATATCGATCTGCAGCACCGCGCCGGACAAGGCGTCGTAGCCGGTGGCGCACACCAGCACGTCGAGTTTGTGGTGGGTCAGGCCGGCGACGATGCCGTCGGCGACCACCTCGGTGATCGGCGTTTTCTTCAAATCGACCAGGGTGACGTTGTCGCGGTTGTAGGTCTCGAAGTAGCCGGTATCGACGCAGATGCGCTTGGTGCCCAGCGGATGGTCGTTCGGGCAGAGCGATTCGGCAATCTCCGGGTCCGTGACGATCTCGCGGATGCGCGCGCGCACGAAATCGGCAATCGTGTCGTTCGAGGCACGGTCGACCATCAGGTCATTGAAGGAGTGGACGAAGTTGACGCCACCCATATCCCAGCGCCGCTGATATTCGCGCTGGCGCTCGGCATCGCTTGCCTGCGCGGCCGGCTTGCCGCTGAATTCATACAGGGTGCCGAGTTGGCGAGCGCGTTCGCGATGCGCGCAATAGTTGGCCTTCCACGCCTGTTGCACTGCGGGTTGCAAAGGCTTGTTCCAAGCAGGAATCGAAAAATTGGCGGTGCGCTGGAACACCGTCAAATGCCGGGCCTGCCTGGCGATCGCCGGAATCACCTGGATGCCGGACGACCCGGTGCCAATCACACCGGCCGAGAGCCCGGAAAAGTCCACGTCTTCATGCGGCCAGGAACCGGTGTGGCAGACCCTGCCGGTGAATCGCGCCATGCCCGGCAGATCGGGCAGGCGGGCGATCGACAGGGCACCGGTGGCCATGATGCAAAAGCGTGCCGAGAGGGCGCACCCGGTGTCGGTAGCGAGGTTCCAGCGCCCCGCTTTCTCGTCGAACGCGGCCGACCGCACGCGCGCGCCGAACGTGATGTCGCGGCGCAGGTCGAATCGCTCGGCCACATGGCGGATGTAGCGCAGGATTTCCGCCTGGCCGGCGTAGCGCTCGGTCCACACCCACTCTTGCTCGAGTTCACTGGAAAACGAATACGAATATTGCAGGCTTTCGACGTCGCAACGGGCCCCGGGGTAGCGATTCCAGTACCACACGCCGCCGACGTCGCCGGCCGCCTCTATCACCCGCGCCGATAGCCCCATGCCGCGCAGGCGGTGCAGCATGTAGAGGCCGGCGAAACCGGCGCCGATGATGACGGCGTCAAAGCGCGCCGGTGCCGGCAGCGGTGCGGCGGCACCGGCTTGCACCGGCCTGGTGTCGGGCGAGTGCATGTCTGGTCTCGCGTCTATGCCGCCGGGGCGTCGCCGTCGGCGCTGCCGAGGTAGGCGGCGATGACCGCCGCGTCGGCCTGCACCTCGGCCGGCGTGCCTTCGGCGATCTTGCGGCCGAAGTCCAGCACCACGATCTTGTCGGAGATGTCCATGATCACCGGGATGTCGTGCTCGACGATCAGGAAGCTGATGCCGAAGTCACTCCGCACCCGCAAGATCAGGCCGGTCATCGCGTCCTTTTCGGCACTGCTCATGCCCGCCATCGGTTCGTCGAGCAACACCAGGCGCGCCTTCTGCATCAGGGCGCGCGCGAACTCCACCTGCTTTTGCCGGCCGTAGGGCAGCTCACCCGGGAGCAATCCTGCGGTGTCCCGCATGTCGAGAAACTCCAGCACTTCGCCGGCGGCAGCGAGCGCCGCGCGCTGTTCGGCGCGCGCGCGCGGGCTCAGGAAGGCGCCCTGCAACAAGCCCGAACTGCCCTGCCGATAAGCGCCGACCAGCAGATTTTCCAGCACCGTGAGGCCGCCGAACAGGGCAAGATTCTGGAACGTGCGCGCGACGCCGTGGCGCGAAACTTCGTGCGCGGCCATTCCGGTGATGTCTTCGCCATTCAATCGCACCTTGCCGCCGGTCGGGCGGTACATGCCGGTGACGCAATTGAACAGCGTGGTCTTGCCGGCACCGTTGGGGCCGATCAACGAAGTGATCGAGCCCTCGGTCATGGAGAATGAAACGTCGTCGAGCGCGGTCAGCCCCTGAAAGCGCATCTGCAGGGCATCGATGTCAAGCAGCGCAGCGCTCATGTCGGCGTCTCCGCGCCGGCCGGCGCCGCCGCGCGCTTCGAGCCGAGGTAGGACTCCTGCATCACCTCGCTTGCCGCCACTTCGGCAGATGGGCCCGAGAGCACGATGCGGCCACGGTCGAGCACATAGGCGGAAGACGCGAACTCCAGGGCCAGACGCGCGTTCTGCTCCACCACCAGGATCGAGGTGCCGAGGGTGTCGCCCACCACCTTGAGTTGCCGATAAATGCCTTGCACGATCAACGGCGCCAGGCCGAGGGAAAGCTCATCGACCAGCAACAGGCGCGGGCCGGCCACCAGCGCACGGCCCAACGCCAGCATCTGCTGCTCGCCGCCGGAAAGCCAGCCTGCCGCCTGTAGACGCCGCTCCAGCAGGCGCGGAAACAAGGCGTAGACGGCGTCCATGCGCTCGCTCGCGGCGGCGCGTGGCAGGATCGCAGCGCCCACCCTGAGGTTGTCTTCCACCGAAAGCTGCTTGAAGATCAGGCGTCCTTCAGGCACCTGCGCCATGCCCAGGCGCACCAGCTTGTGCGCGGGCGCGCCGAGGATGGCTTCGCCCGCCAGCGCCACGCGGCCCTGCGTCACATGGCCGTGATGCAGGCCGAGCAAGCCGGTGATGGCGCGGATCAGCGTGGTCTTGCCGGCGCCGTTGGCACCCAGCAAGGCGACGCTGGTGCCGGTGGCCACGGTGAGACTCACATCGTCGAGCGCCAGGCCCTTGCGCGCGTAACCGACCGACAGGCCCGCCACTTCGAGAATTGGCGTACCGAGAATCGGCGTACTCATGCGTCGCGCCCCGGGAACAGGCGGCTTTTCAACTGTTTGCCAAGGCCGGCGATGCCGCCTGGCGCAAACATCAGGAGCAGGATCACCAGCGAACCGAAGATCACCTGCACCAGCTGTGGCTTGTTGTCGACCAGCATGCGGTGCACGATGCCGGTGGTCTCGCCGGCCTGCGCGGCAAAGCCGGAAATGACCGACGGCAGCAGCAGCCACACCGCCGCGCCGATCACCGAGCCGCGCAACGAACCCATGCCGCCGATGATGATCATGGCGATGAACTGGATGGCGAAGTTGATGCCGAAGAACTCAGCCGTCACGTTGGTGAGCAGGTAGGCGTACAGCGCACCGGCCACCGAAGCGATGGCGGAGCTGAACGCGAAGGCCTTCAGACGCAGGATGCGCACGTCGATACCGGCCGAGGTGGCGGCCAGTTCGTGGTCGCGCATGGCCATCATGGCGCGGCCCTCGCGCGTACGCATGCTGTTTGCCAGCCCCAGATACACCAGCATCACGATCGGCAAAAGGAAGAAGTACCAGCGCACCGGATTGTTCAGCGCCAGCGGCCCCAGGGTGGCTTCCTTGTAGGGGACGCCGGCGACATCGAAGAACCGGAACTGGTATTCGAGAAAGACGAACACCGCGATGTAGTGGACCGCCAAGGTCGATAGCACGAAGTACAGTCCGCGCACGCGCAAGGATGGCAGCCCCGCCAGCACGCCGATGACCGCGCCGCTGAGGGCCGCAGCTACCAGCACCAGCGGAAACGGCCAGCCGAACTGCGAGCCTGCGATTGCGGCCGTCATTGCCCCCACCGCATAGAAGGCGGCATGGCCGATCGAGATCAGACCGGCGACGCCGGTCAGGTAATTGAGCGACAAGGCGCCCAGCACCGCGATCAACATCAGGTTGACCTGCGTGAGTCCGAGGTTGAGCAGCGCCATGTTGGACAGGCGTACGCCGAAGACGGTGCGGTCGGTGAGCAGGATCGGCAGGTAGCACAGCGCGGCCAGGCCGGCGGCCAGCCAAATCCACCGCGGCCAGCGCGGCCATCCGCCGCTGCGCGTGCCGCCGGCCGGCGCGGCGATGAATAGAGGGGCAGCGGTCATCTCAGACCCGCCCGAGTTCGCGCTGCCCGAACAGGCCCCATGGCCGCACCATGAGGATCAGGAGCAGCAGCACGTAGATGAGGATGTCGCTCGATTTGGGCGAAATGTAGGACGCGGCGAGTTGCTCGATCACCCCCACCAGCAAGCCACCGATGATCGCGCCGGGAATGCTCTGCATGCCGCCGATCACCACCGCCGGCAGGGCCAAGAGCCCGATGCTCTCGAGGTCGGTCGAGGCCAACTGAAGTTGGCCCAAGAACAGCCCGCCGATGGCGGCCAGCACGCTGCCGATCGCCCACGCCAAGCGGTTCATCAAGTTGACGTTGATGCCCGAGACCAGCGCCGCCTCGTGGCTGTCGGCGGTGGCGCGCATCAGCAAGCCGGCTGCGGTGTAGCGGAAGAAGGCACCGAAGCAGGCCATGCAGGCCCAGCTCACCAGCATGGCCACCAAGTGCAATTGCGAAACCCGCACCCCGCCGACCAGAAAGATGCCGGTCGGCAACGGCGTCTGAAGCGAGCGGCCCTGCGGGCCGTAGACGATCTCGATCACCGCGCGCATCACAATCGACAGCGCGATGGTGAGCATGATCACCGACAGCATCGGCCGCCCCGACAGCGGCTGGATCAGGAGCATGTGGATCACGATGCCGAGGACGGCGGCGGCGCCGACGATGAACAAGATCGCCAGCGGAAACGGCAGGCCGAGTTGCGAGATCGCCGTCACCGCGAAGAAGGCACCGCACACCACGAACATGCCCTGCGCGAAGTTGAACACCTCGGTGGCCTTAAAGACCACGGCGAATCCGAGGGCCACCAGGCCATAGATGCTGCCCAGAGCCAAGCCGCTGAAGAGAACTTGCGCGAGCATGATCGTGATCCGTTCGGGTGCTTACTTGAGGTACTTCAGGTAGTCGCTGTACTCGCCGTAGGCGCGGAACTTCTTGGTGCCGTAGTCGAATCCGAAGGTCTTGAGTACCGACGGCCCGGTGTGGTCGGCGGGAGTGAAGGTGAT
>JAYVOV010000379.1:0-5712 GCA_043757735.1 Burkholderiaceae bacterium | reverse complement strand
TGGGCGCGGGCTGCCTGGGGTGCGACGGCACAGCACTTTCATCGAGCGTAAAACGCGACACCAATTCGGCGAGAACATTGGCCTGCTCGCGCATTGATTCGGCGGCGGCGGCCGATTGTTGGACGAGCGCTGCATTTTGCTGGGTCACCGTTTCCATTTGCGCGACCGCGTGGGCAACCTGGTCAATGCCGGACGATTGCTCCCGCGATGCGGTGGAAATTTCACTGAAGATCTGCGTGACCTGATGAATCGCCTCGACCACGCCGTCCATGGCCTCGCCCGCGTTGTTGACGAGCGTGGTGCCTTCTTCGACATGCAACTGTGTGGTGGCAACAAGTATTTTGATTTCCTTGGCCGCATCGGCGCTGCGCTGCGCCAGGCTGCGCACTTCGCTCGCCACGACCGCGAAGCCGCGGCCCTGTTCGCCGGCGCGTGCCGCTTCGACCGCCGCGTTCAGTGCCAGGATGTTGGTCTGGAACGCGATGCCGTCGATGACGCCGATGATGTCGACCACCCGCTTCGACGACACGTTGATCGCGCCCATCGTGACGACCATCTTGGCCACCGCCTCGCCGCCCTTCGCGGCAACGCTCGACGCGCTCGCTGCCAGCTGGTTCGCCTGCTGCGCACTGGCCGAGTTCTGTTTGACTGTGGCGGTCAACTCTTCCATCGACGACGCGGTCTGCTGCAGCGAGCTGGCCTGCTGCTCGGTGCGCGACGAGAGGTCCATGTTGCCGCTGGCGATCTGCGCCGTCGCAGTGGCGATGCTATCGGTGCCGGCGCGCACCTGGCCGACGATCTGATCCAGGTTGTCGCGCATCGTCTTCATCGCGAACAGCAAGCTGACCTTGTCGCCGGGTCGGGTCTGCACGTCGACGCGGAGATCGCCGACGGCGATGCGCCCGGCAATCGCAGCTGCATAGGCGGGCTCGCCGCCAAGTGCTGCGAACACCCAGCGCGTCAGCACGAACGCCACTCCCATGCCGGTCACCAGGGCCACCGCGAGGACGGCGTACAGGCCGCCGGTCGCCTGGCGGTAGTTGCGTTCGGCGGTCTCGACGCCGCTGACCAACTGCTTCTTCTCGTGGCCGATGAAGGTTTTCCACGCATCGATGTACACCGTCTGCAGCGCGTTGGTCTCGGTGAACATGAGCGCGGCGGCTTTGTCGTGGGCGCCGGCCTTTTTCAATTCCAGCACCTGATTGCGACTTTTGCCGTAGGCCGCACGCCGTGCCTTGATGTCGGCGAGCAGCGCCTTTTCCTCGGCGCTCGACAGCATCGGTTCGAGTGCTGCAATGTTGTCGTTGACCGATTTGACGGTCGCCGCCAGCACGTCGTGCGCCGCCTTCAGCGACTGCGCGTCAGCGTCTGGCCGGCCTTCCGAGGTCACGATATAGGCAAAGGCCCGTGCATAGTCATAAGCCTCGCGGATGTTGCCGTTGGCGATGTCGCTCTTCGGCAGGACCTCGATGGTGACGACGCGCAGGCTGCCCATCACGGCGCGCAAGGCGGTGGCACCGACCACGGCGATGATTGTGGCCAGCAGCAGTACCACGCCGAAGCTCAGCCCAAGTCGGGTTCCCAACTTCAATTTCATCATGAGCCTCTTCGCGCGCAGCGCGGTCAAATGTCGTTCGGATTTGACGCCGCGGGGCTTCGCGTACGTTCTATGTGTATTTCGACGTCGTCCAGCGGAACTTGATGCTGCGCCGCGACGGGCGGCGTGGCGGTGTGGCCGGCCGTGCGGGGCTGCTCAGAGATCGATCCTCAAGATCTGCGCAGAATGAGCCCGGGCAGACTTGCCGATGGTGCAATGACGCTTCTTGCCCGCAGCGGTCGTGGCCAAAGCGGTTGAAGGGCCCGAAGAGGAGCGGCAAGTCGGCCGCCGAGATCCCGCGCCGGTGTCGGACACCGCCACATGCAGGCCGCTGCTGGCCCCATGTGCGCTGTTCAACATCCAGGGGTCGCGTTTCTGAGATATCCAAAAGCTGGGCGTAGCCCAGCACTTCCGTCAGTGGCCGTCGGCCATCGGCCAGCACAGCGTGGCAGTCGAGTTCGCGGATGACGCTGTGCTTCACCCTCAAGACGGACAGCGGCTCGGCGGCAGCGTCGTCAGGGAAGAACGACTCGGCCAACTGCCGGCCTATGGTTGTGAGTTCCAGGCCCATGGCGCCCAGACGGCCTGTTTCAAACTCGGCGAAGCCGTGCTGCGTGTCGGCTTCCCAATAGGCATCTGAGGACAGCCCCGCCAGGCACTGATCGTGGTGCTGCCGTCGCTGTGGTGGGTCAGGGTCGCAGGCTCGTGGGGATTGCCGCCCCACAGCACCACCTGGCGCAACTCCGGTCGCAGCCAGATCAGGCCTTTGCCGGCACGCGGGTCCAGCGCAATCGCCAGCCCGCCACCCAGCACTGGCGTGCCCGCGTCGCGCTGGCCCAGGGCGCTGCGCTGCCAGGGGCGCTCGGGCACGCTGGCCAGCGCGGTGCGGGCCTGCATGACCAGAGCGGCCAGCACCCCGGGGTGCGACGTGTGGCCGAAGCGCATCACCGCATCGTGGTGTAGGTGACGTCGGCAATGTAGCGGATGAGCCCCGTTCGGTTCAGCGCGCGCGCCTGCGAGGAAATGTCGCTGGCAGGAAAGCGCAACCCGAAGTACAGCGGCACATCGGCTCGGCTGCACTGTTCTTCGGTCACCTCGCCGTGCCACTGCTCGTCAAAGCGGTAGACCATCACGCGGTCCCGACCGGTGAGGCGTTTGACGTAGCCGACTGCGACACAGACCACGCCTTTTTGAGCATGCACCTTGCCCTGCAGCTCACGGCCATCGCGCAGCCGCAGGGCGACCAGGCTGGGCGTGTGGGGCCGCACCACAACGTCATCGAGCGCCTTGCGGATGCTGGCGACGCTGTGCGGGTCGAGCCAACGGCCCAGCAGTTCAAACCCCAGCAGTTCAAACGTTTGCCTGGCCGCGGCCACACCGCCTGCATGCCGGTCAGGACTTCGGCGCCGCCGCTTCCTCATCCTGAATGCCGCTCGGGACAAAACTGACCGTGTGCTGCGCAAGGTAGTCCCTGATCAGGCGGCGCACCACCTGTGATGGCGTCACGTCCTGCCGGGCGCAAAGTGCCTCGAACGCCTTCTTCTTGGCGGGATCGATCAACACGGTCAGGCGCGCTGTCTTCAGTTCCATGAGGTTCCAGATGGCAATTACATGAGAACAGTATTATCATATAAAACAACTTTTATGACACTTTTTTGATGGTGGGTCAACTGTTCGTTTGTCGCGAGCCTGAGCGAAATACTGGAGCGTCCTTTTTGCGTTGCCATCGACGACCTCCAACCGAGGCGCCCGTCATTGAAAATCGCTGTTCAAGCGCGCGGACATTGCCCATTCTTGCCGGCGCAAGGGGGGCGCGCGCACAGAACCGCCAGCCGGCGCAAGTCAAATGACGGCGCTTGTCGCGGCAGTACTGATACTGCTCGCGGGCGCCGGTGCGTGCCTGCTGCCGCTGCCCAATGTGACGCGAGCCAGTGCCGGTGTCGCCTCGCAACTCGTCGCGACCGGCCTCGCCTGGGCCACGGTCGCGCCAGTGCTCTTCGGTGGAGATGCCGTGATCGGCGACTTCGCGTGGGCATACCCCGTCGGTACGCTGCGGGTTCGACTCGACGCGCTTGGCGCCTTCTTTCTGGCCTGGTCGCTGCCGATGACGCTGCTGGGCAGCTTCTACGCGGTGGGCTACCTTCGCCCTTTTTTCGACACCACCCGCCATCTCGGACTGCACTTCGCGCTGCTCAACCTGACGTCGCTGTCGTTTCTGCTCGTCTATACCAGTGACCATGCACTGATTTTCCTGATCGGCTGGGAGATCGCGGCCCTGGCAGCCTGGCTGCTGGTGATCTGGGACTACACCAATCAGAGGGTTCGCTTCGCCGGTTTCAACTATCTGGTCTCGACACACATCGGGCTGATCTTCCTGGTCGCCGGTTTCATGATCTTGTACACCCACTCAGGGTCGTGGGAGCTCGGCAGCTTCGGCGTCTGGTTGCGTCACAACCCGGGCTCCGAGCGCAATGCCGTGTTCCTGCTGCTGGTCACCAGCTTCGGTCTGAAGTCGGCGTTTTTTCCTTTTCACTCGTGGCTGCCACGGGCCCACGCAGCGGCACCGGCGCATGTGTCTGCGCTCATGTCCGGGGTCATTCACAAGGCAGGTCTGTACGCACTGGTGCGCCTTATCTGGCTGATCGGCACGCCGGATGAATGGATGGGCTGGTTCCTGATCGCCTTCTCCGCCTGTTCGGCCGTGGTGGGCGCGCTGTACACCGTTGGCCAGCGCGACCTGAAACGCCTGCTGGGCTACTCGTCGACCGAGAACGTGGGGATAGCTGGCATCGGGTTCGGTGTCGGCTGCCTGGGCCTGAGCTGGAACAACCCTGTGCTGGTCGCCATCGGCTTCGCGGGTGGCCTGCTGCATGTGCTCAATCACGCCTTCTTCAAGTGCCAGCTCTTCTATGCCGCCGGCGCGGTGTACCAGGCCACGCACACCGTCGACATGGAAAGGCTCGGCGGCCTGTCCCGCCTGATGCCCTGGACGGCGCTGAGTTTTCTGGTCGGCGGCGTCGCTATTTCGGCCTTGCCGCCGCTCAACGGGTTCATCAGCGAGTTCGTGATCTATTCGGGGCTGTTCAGCGTTGGCGCACTGCCAGTGGCCGCCAAGGTGGCGCTGAGCGTCGCAGCCGCGCTGCTGGCTTTCGTGGGCGCAGTCTCGGCGCTGAGCATCACACGGGCGTTCGGGGTCGTGTTTCTCGGCGCGCCGCGCGATTCCAGTCTCGCGTCGCCACTGGAGGTGAGTCTCTGGATGCGCCTGCCGATGCTGTTGCACGGTGTGGGCGTGGTCGTGCTCGGCGTGTTGCCGGCGGTGGGTTTCATGCTGGTGCAGGCGCCGGCCGAGATCGCGCTGGCCACCATGACTGGATGGCCATCGGCGATCGGCGCGGCTGCGCTGGCAGACATTGCCGAGACGTTGACGCGCATCGGCTGGGTCTCGGGGGCTCTGACGGCGGCCATTCTTCTGCTGGTCTGGGCGCGCTCCCGAATGGCGAGACCGGCGCCGCCGACCCACGCCACCTGGGGGTGCGGATATGGCGCGCCCAATGCCCGCATGCAATACACCGGCGCCGGGTTCTCGTCGGATTTCAGCCGACGCTTCCGGGGGCTGATGGTGCTGCTTCGTCGCCAGAAAGCGCCGACGGGCTACTTTCCAACCGATGCCTATCTGATCACAGACTGTGTCGATGCCGTCGAGCGCAGACTGTTTGCAGTGATCGAACGCGGCGACGCTTCGGCCACCGATCTGTCGGGCAAGCTGCACGAAGACGATCCGCGCTTTGGCTTCGCTGCTGGGTTGCTGGCGCTGATTCTGATCGCCTTTCTGGTCGTGCTGGCAGGAGGACCACTGCCATGACGGCCCTGCAGACGCTGCTGCTGGGCCTCGCACACGGGCTGGTGCTTCTTTGCATGCCGATCCTGATGGTTGGCCTGGTGAACCGCACCAAAGCTTTGTGGGCGGGGCGCAAGGGGCCGGCCATGCTGCAGTCGGGTTGGGATCTGTTGCGTCTGCTGCGAAAGCGGCCGGTCTACAGTGCAGTGGCGACGCCCCTGTTTCGCGCTGGTGCCTGGTTGGTGCTGGGTGCCAGCATTGTCGCCGCGCTGATCGC
>JAYVOV010000378.1:0-5729 GCA_043757735.1 Burkholderiaceae bacterium | reverse complement strand
GGCGCTCGCCACGCTGGCCCTGGGCGCCATCGGCCATCGCTGGAGCAATCGCCACCTGCTGCTGGCCGCCGCCGGCCTGATGAGCGCCACCGGCCTGGGTTTCGCTGGTGCGACCGCGTTCTGGC
This sequence comes from Burkholderiaceae bacterium, assembly GCA_043757735.1. Taxonomy (GTDB): domain Bacteria; phylum Pseudomonadota; class Gammaproteobacteria; order Burkholderiales; family Burkholderiaceae_E; genus Quisquiliibacterium. The sequence continues at coordinate 5,604 of JAYVOV010000378.1, read as the reverse complement.
CGCTGCTGCTGATCGCCTTCCTGGGCACCCTGAACCCGAGCTCGGGCGATGTCAGCGTGTTCCTGCCGCTCGAACACGCGCGGCTGGCCGACGCAGCGGCGGGCAACGCACGCACCGCTTTGTTCGCGCGCTACTCGCTGGCCGGCACACTGAGCGCTGCGCTGGGCGCTCTGGCTGCCGGCCTGCCCCCATGGCTGCTGGCCCACGCCGGCCTGCCGATGCTGCAGGGGCTGCGCGCGCTGTTCGTGCTGTACGCAGTCATCGGCGCAGTGGTGTGGTGGCTGTATCGCGGCCTGCCGCCGGCGCCAGCGCAGGTGCAGCACCGCCCTGCCCCGCTGGGACCATCGCGCGGCATCGTGCTGCGGCTGGCCGCGCTGTTCAGCCTCGACTCCTTCGCGGGCGGGCTGGTCGTGAATTCGCTGCTCAGCCTGTGGCTGTTCAAGCGCTTCGGACTGTCGCTCGCCCAGGCCGGCCAGTTCTTTTTCTGGTCAGGGCTGCTGGCGGCCGGTTCGCAGTTGGCCGCACCCTGGGTGGCGCGCCGGATCGGCCTGCTGAATACGATGGTCTTCACCCACATCCCGGCCAATGTCTGTCTGATCGCCGCCGCGCTGGCGCCGGGGATGGAGGTCGCGCTGGCGCTGCTGTTCGTGCGCAGCGCGCTATCGCAGATGGACGTACCGGTGCGCAGCGCCTTCGTGCTGGCCGTAGTCACGCCGGCCGAGCGCACGGCCGCCGCGAGCTTCACCGCCGTGCCGCGCAGTCTCGCCTCGGCAGCCAGTCCGGCGCTGGCCGGCGCGCTGCTGGCCGGTGGCTGGTTGAGCGCGCCGCTGATCGTCTGCGGCACGCTGAAAATCGTCTATGACCTGGCGCTGCTGGCGGCGTTTCGGCGGCATCGGGCCGTCGATCCTCCCGCCTGACTCGGCTCGTGCGAGGATGGCATATTCCCGCGGCACGTCCAGGCGGAAGAAGTGCCTGCCCCCGTTCGTCGTGCTGCCCGTACCGGTATCGACCGCGCTCGCGCCACAGCAGAATTGCGGCGCGCCCCTCGCCCCTCTTATCTGAAGTTCCGCCGTTCAGCGGGCAAGTTTGCCGCGCGATTCACGCACCTGGCCTGAATTTGGGGTTCGGCTTTCTGTCTACGCTGTGCGCCGGGGTGCCAGGGCGCCGGGGTGCCGTCATCGAGGCTGTGGCTGGCGGACTATTACCGCACAGCCGAAAGCCCGCGCACGCCGTGCCGCTCGATGGAGCGCGCCACGAACCCGGAGGCATTCAGTTCGGCCACGAATGCCTGGAGATACTGCGCCGCTGCACGCCGGTCACGCGGGGTGCCAAGGCCGTGGTTTACCGTCATGAACTTGCCGTCGAGCATTCGCGCATCGGGCAGTTTGTCCATGGATTCGAGCAATACCGGTTTCAAACCAGCCAGCGCGTCAGGAAGAGCTCGTATCCCGCTTTTTCCGGCAGCGATATGCGAACTCCGGCGGTATCGACCTGCCCGACTGATCGGAGCACTGAATCCTTGTGCACGACGTAGGTCGCCTCGATCTCGGTCATCGCGGGCGAAAAGGCGATCTTCTGCGCACGCGCCTGTTCAATGGCGAGGACCGCGACATCCCATGTCCCTGTTTCCACGGCGTCCGCCACGTCACCCGGTGAAGCGTGGACGACGAACTCCACGGGCACACCGAGGCGCGAGGCAAGTTCACGCATCAGGTCCACGCTCACCCCGCGCAACTCGCCGCTCGCAGCGTCCCTCGTCGTGAACAACGCATTGCCCAGGTTCATGCCCGCGCGAAGTTTGCCCATGGGGGCCAGCTCAGTGCTGATCGCATCGGGCACACGCGGCGATGTTGCGCAGCCCGCGACAAGTAGCATTGCGAGCACCGATCACGACCGGAGTGCGCAGGGTCCTTTGCATTTCCTCGGCCACGCGCCCTGGCTCGGCATCATTTTCTTCGGGTTCATCGTGGCCATCTTCCGTCAGAGCCCCAGCATGGTCTTGGCCATGATGTCGCGCTGGATCTCCGAGGCGCCGCCATAGATCGACTGCGCCCGCGTATTCAGGTAGGCCGACATCACCGGCAGCACCCGCTCGGACACCACCCCTTCGGCCAGTTCATAGAACGGCCGCTGCGGCTCCCACACCAGCCCGGCCGCCCCCACCGCATCGACCCCGAGGCGGGTGATCGCCTGCCGGATCTCGCTGTTGCGCAGCTTGAGCAATGACGAGATAGCGCCCGGGTTCTGCCCCACCTGCAGCGCACTCATCATTCGCAACTCGATCATTTCCATCGCGTCGATGTCGGTCTCGAGTTCGATGATCTCGTCTTCGGTGCGGGCATCGAGCGGCGCGCCACCGCGCACCTCGGCCAGCACCCGTTCTACCTTCTGCAGCGCCAGACGCATCCGCGCCGAGGCGATCCCCCCGCCGCGCTCGAACTCGAGCAGGTACTTGCCCATCGCCCAGCCCTGCCCTTCGTCTCCCACCCGGTCGGCGATCGGCACCCGTACATCGTCGAAGAACACCTGGTTGACCTCGTGCTCCCCGCCAATGGTGTTGATCGGGCGGATGGTGATGCCCGGGGTCTTCATGTCGATCAGCAGGAAGCTGATGCCCTCCTGCTTGCGGCCGGTGTCGGCGGTGCGCACCAGCGCGAACATGCGATTGGCATGGTGCGCATGGGTGGTCCAGATCTTGGTGCCGTTGACCACATAGTGGTCGCCGTCGCGCACCGCACGAGTCTTCAGCGAGGCGAGGTCGGATCCCGAGCCCGGCTCGGAGTAGCCCTGGCACCAGTAGTCCTCACACGCAAGGATGCGCGGCAGCCATTTGCGCTTCTGCTCGGTCGAGCCGAAGCCGATGATCACCGGCCCCACCATCTTCACGCCCATCGGATGGATGATGGGCGCGCCGGCGCGCGTGCACTCCACCTCGAAGAGGTAACGCTGCGCCACCGACCAGCCTGGCCCGCCGTGTTCGGCCGGCCAGGCCGGGGCCAGCCAGCCACGCGCGCTCAGCGCCTTCATCCAGGGACTGGACACTTCAGGTTCGGGAAAGGCGGTGGTGGTCATCTCGTTGGCCCGCACCAGCCCGGGTGGCAGATTGGCCTTGATGAACGCACGCACCTCGTCGCGAAAGGTGAGTTCGTCGGCGCTGAATTCAAGATTCATTCGGCATTCCTTCAATGATCGGTTCGGCAAGCCTGGAAGGGAAATACACGCGCTCAGGCGGCGCGCCGGGCGCGCAGATGCTTCAGGCGATCGCGATGCTCCGAGGGGGTTCCGAACATCTTCTCGAAGCCCAGCAGCCGCTTCACATAGGACCCCACATCCAGCTCATCGGTAACGCCCATCGCGCCGTGCAATTGAACCGCGCTCTCGCTGACCATGCGCGCCGCACGAGTGATCTTGAGTTTCGCGCCCGACACCTCGCGCGCGCGCTCCTGCGGATCGCGCTCGACCGCCAGGGCGGCCCGCAGCGACATCGCGCGGGCTTCCTCGCACTGGATGGCCATGTCGACCATGCGGTGGCGCAACACCTGATTGCTGGCGATGGGCCGATCGAACTGCACCCGCGTGCGGGTGTAGGCCACTGTGGTGTCGAGCAGATGCTGCAGGCAGCCCACTGCTTCGGCGCACAGTGCGGCGCCTGCGCGGTCAAGCACCTGCGCGAGCAGCGCGCCGGCGTCCGGTGCACCTGCCAGACGCTGCGCATCGCTCACCACCACCCGCTCCAGGCGCAGGTTGGCGGCGAGCCGACCGTCGAGAGTTTCGTAGGCCTGCAGTTGCAGACCGAGCGTGGCGCGCGGCACCACGAACAGCAGCAAGGAGTCATCCTCGCCGGTAGCGGTAACGATAAACTCGTGCGCGCCCGGTGCATCGAGCGCCAGGCACTTGACGCCCTGCAGGCTCCAGGCATCGCCCGAGCGCATGGCGCGGGTACCCGGCAAACCACCCAGCGAGGCGAACATGGTTTCGCAATGGGCCAGCGAAAGGCGCAGCTCACCGGCAGCGATCCTGGGCAGCCACAGCCCGCGCTGCGCCGGCGAACCGGCACCGGCGATCAGCCCCCCGCCCAGCACCACCGACGACACGTAAGGTTCCAGAACCAGGCCCTTGCCCAGCCCTTCCATCACGATGCCCACATCGATCGCGCTGCCGCCAAAGCCGCCATCGGCCTCGGGCAGCGGCAGGCCCAGCCAGCCGAACTCGGCCATCGAGCGCCAGACTTCGGGGCTGAAGCGTTCTTCGCCGGCGGCAATGGCGCGGCGTGCGTTGAAGTCGTAGCGCTGCGCGATGAAACGCTCGACGCTGTCTTTGAGCAGGCGCTGATCGTCAGAGAAATTCAGGTCCACGGCGGACTCCTCGGGAAAACTCGTTGGGGCCGGGTGCGGTGCTGTGCAAGATCGCCGCCGTCAGGCATGGCCGCACCAGCCTCGAGCACGCGGTGCAGATCTGGGGCCTCAGCGCCGCCGAGCCGGTGCTGGCCGGCCGCGGGCGCGTGGTGCATGTGGGCATCGACCGCGCCACCCACCGCCCGGCCCCGTGGCCGGCGGATGTGCTGGCCCGCTGCTGGGGCGCCGACCAAAGCCGCGCCGGCTAAACCTTCGCCGGTTTGTTGGCCACCGCCCCCGGCATGCCCATCGGATCGATGCCGGTGCCGAACTGCAGCATGTTGTGCGCATGACAGAGCTGGTGCAGCGCGAACGCCTGGTCGATGCCGCTCTGCTGGCCCATCAGGTCGACCGAGCGGTTGACCGCCTCCTTGGTCATCTTCAGTGCGAAGCTGGGCTTGGCCGCGATCTTGCGGGCCATCTCCATCACCGACTGCGCCAGGGTCTCGCGCGGGTAGACGCGGTTGACCATGCCGAAGCTCTCGGCCTCACGGGCGCTCCAGCTGTCCGCGGTGAACAGCAGCTCCTTGGCCTTGCGCGGGCCCAGCTCCCAGGGGTGCACGAACCACTCCACTCCGCACACGCCCATGGTCACCACCGGGTCGCAGAACTGCGCGTCTTCGCTCGCCACGATCACGTCGCAGGCCCAGGCCAGCATCAGCCCGCCGGCGATGCACTTGCCCTGCACCTGCGCGATGGTGGGCTTGGGCAGGTTGCGCCAGCGCCGGGTCATCTGCAGGTAGATCTCCTGTTCGCGCCCGTAGCGGCCTTCGGCCCCGCCCAGGCCGAACCCGCCCCAGGTGCCGACCGGGCCGAGGTCATTGCCAAGCCGGTCGCGGCCGGCGTCACGCAGGTCGTGGCCGGATGAAAAATGCGGGTCGCTGCCCGACAGGACAATCACCTTGACCTCGTCGTCCTGCGCGGCCAGGTCCAGCGCGGCGTTCAGGTCATAGGTCATCTGCAGGTTCTGGGCGTTGCGGGCTTCCGGGCGGTTCATCATCACCCGGGCGATGCCGGTTTCAGGCCTGTCGTAGCGGACGGTTTCGAAGTTGCGGGCGTTCATGAGCGAAGTCTCCTGGGGTGCCTGGCGCGGCATGCTGGCCGCCTGATGCGCAAAGATGGACAAGAAGACTCACCCAGGCAAGTTAACGGAGTCAAAAGCGGACTCATGCCCTGCGAAGCTAGATCTTCTTCCCGATCAGGCGAAACG
>JAYVOV010000377.1:0-5739 GCA_043757735.1 Burkholderiaceae bacterium | reverse complement strand
TTATTGTGGCTGGTTATTGTGGCTGCGGCGCAGTCGTGAGCAGATAGCCGAGGCCGCGCAGAGTGCGCAATTTCAATCCGGCCGGCTCGATCTTGGCGCGCAATCGCGATATATAGGTTTCCAATGCATTCGGCGAGAGTTCGTCGTCCCAGTGAGCGACCATCGAAATCAGGCGCTCTTTGGGCACGATCCGATCGACCTGATCGATCAACGCGGTCAGCACCGCCCATTCGCGCGCAGGCAGCTCGAGCGCCTCTTGCCCGATCCATGCCCGCTGGGAGTCGAGGTCAACCCGAAGCTTGCCGATCTCACGAACGGTTTCGAGCAGTGGTCGGCTGCGGCGACCCAGCGCATCGATTCGGGCCAGCAGTTCGGCGGTTTCAAATGGCTTGCTGAGGTAGTCGTCGGCGCCGGACTTCAAACCCTTCACCCGATCGGACAATGCGTCGCGCGCGGTAAGGATCAGGACCAGCAGCGACTGCTGCTGTTTTCGAAGTGACCCGAGCAGCGCCAGTCCATCGCCGTCGGGCAGGCCCAGGTCGAGCAACAGGAGGTCGAACCGGTGCAGCGCAAGCGCGGTCTGTGCATGTGCGATGTCGGCAACGCTGTCGGCGACGTGGCCATGCCGGCGCAGCACGTCTTGCAGAGGCTCGCGCAGCATCTCGTCGTCTTCGACAATGAGTATGCGCATCACTGATCGCCGGGTTTCACGAAACGCTGGGCGACCAGGGGCAGCAGCAGCAGCGTGGCGAGAGTGGCCGAGACGATTCCCCCGACGATCACCACCGCGAACGGCCGCTGGGTTTCGGCGCCGATGCCATGAGACAGCGCAGCGGGCAAAAGGCCCAGCCCGGCCATCAGGGCTGTCATCAGAATGGGCCGAAGCCGTTCGGAGGCCGCCTCGATGGCGGCGCCGGGATGGTTCATTTCGACAATGCGTTCCACCAGGATCAACCCGTTTTGCACCGCAATGCCGGCCACCGCGATGAAACCGACCGCTGCCGATACCGACAAATGCAGTCCTGCCAACGCCAGCCCGGCGAATCCACCGATCATCGCAAAGGGTAACACCGCCACCACGAGCAAGGCTGGACGCAGCGCGCGCAGCGCAATCACCAGCAGCGTCAACACTGCCAGGCAGGCCAGCGGAACGATGGTTTGAAGGCGCTTCATTGCCCGCTGCTGATTCTCGAACTGACCACCCCATTCGAGCCGGTAGCCCACTGGCAGCGAGATGGCCTTGGCGACGCTGTCGCGAGCTTCGGCGACAAAACTGCCGAGATCGCGGCCGCTCAGGTTGAGCTTTACGGTGACATTTCGTTCGCCGGATTCACGCGTGATTCGCGAGGCGCCGTCACGCACCCGGATCGAGGCAAGGGTGGACAGGGGCACGGTGGCGATCGTACCGGGCGCGGCGCCCGCGCTCGGTGGCGCCGGCAATGGAACCGCCAGCAGGCCGATGTCGTCGATGCTGCTGCGTGCCGATTCTGCCAGCCGCAAGGTGATGTCAAAGGCGCGCTGCCCGACGAAGAATGATCCGACTGGCACGCCCGCCAGGGCGCTGCTCACCAGCCGGTTCAGGTCGGCAGCCAGCAGGCCGTAGCGTTCGAGCTGGTCGCGGCGCCACTGGATATCGATTTCGGGCTGACCCGCAACCGGGATGGCCGCAACGTCGACCGCACCAGGAATGGTGACCAGGATCTGGGCGACGCTGGCCGCTTTGCTTTCGAGCACCGCCAGATCAGGGCCAAATATTTTGGCGACCACTTCGCCCTTCGCCCCCGACAGCGCCTCTTCCATGTTGTCTTGGATGACCTGCGAGAAGTTGGCGGTGATGCCGGGAATGACCCGCAAGGTCTTCGACATGTCGGCAACCAGTGCCTCCTTGCTGGCGAAGCGCCAATCGGCATGGGGGGCGAGATGCGCGAGCATCTCGAGGTTGTTCGGGCCCTTCGGATCGGTGCCGTCGTCGGGTCTGCCGACCTGGCCGACCACGCGGGTCACTTCCGGATACTTGCGCAGCATCTCGCGAACCTCGCGCTCGAGATTTTTGGTGCCTTCCAGTGAGGAGGAGGGGGCGATCGCGACGGTCAGCCAGACATTGCCTTCGTCGAGCTTGGGCAGAAATTCCGTACCAAGCATCGGTGCCATGGCCAGCGTGGCGCCGAGGATTGTCAGGGCTAGCGTGATGACCAGCAGGGTATGGCGGCTCAACGCTTCCAGCAGCCGCTGATAGCGGCTGGAAAGCCAGTCCATCCAGGCGAGATGGACTTCCTTCATCGGATGCCTGGCGAGCCAGCGGGCGAGCAGGGCCGGTACCAGCGTGAGAGTCAGCAGGAGTCCGGCTGCCAGCGCGAGCGACAGCGTCAGTGCGACAGGTGTGAAGATGCGCCCCTCGACCCGCTGAAAGGCGAAGATCGGTGCAAAGGCCGCGATGATGATCACTTTCGAGAAGAGGATGGGCTTGGCCATCTTTCCCAGGGTTTCTTCGAGCGCCTGCAGACGCGATTCTGCGGTCGGAGCACCGGTGCCCAGGCGCACCATCAGCGCCTCGATCAGTACCACGGCCGAATCGATGATGATGCCGAAGTCCACTGCGCCCAGCGACATCAGGTTGGCCGGCACCTTGGCCAGCTGCATGCACATGAAGGCCAGCAGCAGCGCTATCGGGATGACGCTGGCGACGATGAGCGCAGCTGACAGTCTGCGTAGAAAGAGCAGCAGGATCGACAGCACGAGCGCGGCGCCGATCGCCAGGTTTTCCATGACCGTGGCCACTGTGTGGCTGACCAGATCGGTGCGGCGGTAGATGGGAATCAGGCTCACGCCGGGCGCTTCGCGTAGCAGCCGTGCGTTGATCTGGACGATCTTGTCATCGACAGCCTGCACCACCGTGGCCGCATTGCTGCCCTTGGTCATCTGCACGATGCCTTCGACGACATCGTCGGCGTTCTCCTTGGCATCGGCATGCGAGACGATGCCGGCACGCGGGCGATCTCCGAAGCCGACCTCGGCGACATCACCCACGCGCACTGGCTTGCCGTCTTCGGCATTGACCACGGCCGCTGCCAGGTCCTGCGGCGATCGATACAGCGACAGACCGCGGATGACGAAGCTCTGGTCGCCGCGCCGCAGCAGTCCGCCGCCGGCGTTGTCGCCACCGGCGCCGATCGCCTTTTGGAGATCATCCATGTTCAGGCGATAGCGGGCCAGCTTGGCGGGATCGACCCGTACCTGCAACTCACGCACGGCGCCGCCGAAGCTGACCACGTCTGCAACCTGCGGGACTGTTCTCAAGGCCGGCCGGATCAGCCAGTCCTGCAGCACTCGGACTTCATCGCGTGCCATCTCCGGTGGCGCATGGACCACATAGCGAAAAATCTCGCCGACCGCATTCGACAGCGGTGCGAGCTGCGGCGTTATGCCAGTCGGCAGTGACGCGTTCTGGATGCGTTCGAGCACTTGCGCGCGCGCGAAGAAGTCGTTGGTGGAATCTTCGAAGGTGACGGTGACTACCGACAGTCCGGTGATCGATACCGAGCGGACGCGGGTCGCACGCGGCGTGCCGCCGAGCTCTCGTTCGATTGGTTGCGAGATGGCGCGCTCGACCTCTTCCGGCGCCCGCCCGGGCGCCTGCGTGATGACCTGGACCTGGGTGTCCTGGACGTCGGGGAAGGCTTCGATTGGCAGATCGACGACCAGGAAGGCCGCGACGATCGCCAATATGCCGATCGCCAGCAGAATCAGCGCTGGCTGGCGAACGATGGTCTGCATCCAGGCAGACCGCTTGGGTGCGATCATCATTACCGTGCGACGATTTCGCTGTCGAGCAGCAAGGCCCCTTGCGAGACCACCGCGTCGCCTGGCCCGAAAGTCTTGCCGGCAATCGGGCTGACCCAGGCGCGCTCGGGATGCTGGATGAGGATCGCGACCGGGATGCGTTCGTAGGTGCCGTTTTGCCGCTCGACGAAGACAGCGGTCTGGGAGCCGCGTGCAGCCAGGGCGGCAATCGGCAGTTCGAGTGCCTTGCGCTGCTGCGCGTCGGTGCCGAAGGCGCGAGCAAACATTTCCGGTCGAAGTTGCGCGCTGCCGTTGTCGATGATCGCGCGAACCTGCACGCGGCGGGTGGCCGGGTCGACCGAGGGGCCGATACGGCTGATGCTGCCTTCGAATTCGCCTGTCCCCGCGCCTTCAACCAGCACCCGAAGTTTCTGCGCGAGCGCGAATCGGCCGGCCTGAGCCTCCGGCACGTCGATGACAAGGGTCAGGCGGCGCAGGTCGGAAATGACGAACAGGTTCAGCGCTTCGTCGGCGCGAACCTGCTGGCCGAGCGTGACCGACCGTTCGGTGACGGTGCCGGCGATCGGACTGATCAAAGAGTAGGTGGTGGCGTCAGGGCCGACGCTGTTGAGCTGGCGCAGTCGGCTTTTGGTGCGATCGAGCTCGACCTGGGCTTGGCTCGCCTCCGCTTTCGCGGCTTGCCATTCTTTCAACGCCACCGCTCCGGCCGCGTGAAGCTCGCTCATACGCTGCGCGGCGGATGATTTCAGCTCGGCTTCGACTTGCGCTTTGCGCGCTTCGGCCTGGACAGTCGACAGTTCGGGCGAATCGATTGAGGCCAGCATTTCGCCGGCGGCGACGCGGTCGCCGGGCTCCTTGAACAGTTTGACGATGCGCCCGGTCACAGGCGCAGCCAGCCGTGCTGTCTTGTTCTCGTCGACTACGAGCTTGCCGGGTAGGGCGCCGGTCTGCGGCACTTCCGTCAGGCGCGCCGGTTCGGTCTGAATTCTACCGTTGCGGCTTGCTTCCGAGAGGGTGACGACATCGCGCGGTGGCGCAGGTTTGACGGGGTCTTGGGCCGGCACGGCGCGCGCCCCCGGGACCGTCTGGGCTGCTGCTGCCGCCGCAGGTACCGACATTGTCGGCAACCCGTTCGCGGGCTTCAGAACCAGCCAGGTGATCGCGATACCGGCCGCAAAGGCCGCGACAATACCCACGGGCGCACGCCAGCGCATTTGCGGCGGCCGAGAGGTCGTAGGGGCAGAGGCTGGCTCGAGGCTTTCGAGCAAAGTCTTGGCAGGCGAGCGTAATTCGGGCGCATTCATCGGCGAGAGTCCAGGGAGCCGGCATCGGCTGGATTGAAGCGAAGACTGGGGTCTGCCTGCAATGCCACGCTGGCGGCGGCGCGCAGGCGGTCGGCGCGGGCGTTCAGTACTTCGATTTGAACGCTGCGCAGTGTTCGTTGTGCATCAAGAACCTCCAGTACTGAGGCGGCTCCTCGTTGAAACGCGAATTCAGCGGTTTCGGCGGTGCGAACCGCCACCGGCAGGGCCTGGTCGCGCAGGCGGGTCTCGCGCTCCTGCGCGTTGGCCAGCCCGAGCGAGAATCTGATGCGCTCGGCTTGCCATTGCTGCTGCAGCCGACGGGTTTCGATCTGCGCTGAAATGACGTCGCTGCTGGCGCGACGGATGTCGGTCGAATAGTCGTTAAAAACGAAGAGCGGGAAGGATATCGAGACGCCGATCGACGAGGTGCTGGCGAACGAAGCGCGTTCCAGTTGAACGCCGACGGAGACGTCGCGAGTGCGTTGCGCCTTGGCGATATCCAGGGCCGCCTGCGCCACGGCTTCACGGCGTTGTGCGGCGATCAGCTCGGGTGCGCTGGTGTCGGCCAGCGGCGGTAAGTTGTCAGACGCAACAGGTGCGACTGGCGCCAATGGGACCGGAAGCGAGTCGATGT
>JAYVOV010000376.1:0-1579 GCA_043757735.1 Burkholderiaceae bacterium | reverse complement strand
TGCGCAGAGCGGACTTGAGCACGAAAGTGCAGCGTGCACCGGCCCGCGGCACTTGCGCGAAGTCATAGACCCAGGTCTTCGGATCGACCCAGCGCCCGCGTCCCGGCGTCGGGCATTCGACATCGAAGGCGTCGGCGGACCGGGTTTCGCCCAGGCGGAACATCGGTTCGCTGAACACGGCGCGGGCCTGGCGAACCATGCTGATCTCGCCTTGCGGCGCAAAAGTCTGGATGCCGGCGGCATGAGAGACGCTGGCGAGGGTTGCGATCAACGACCACCCGATCGAACCCACAACTGCGATCAATGACCTCATTGCGGCAGAACTCCTGGAGTGAACGGTCAGGCAGATACTGCCTGTTGCGCGCGCCCACCGCATGTCTGACTGCGGCCGCTCGGTTCAGGGCCGGCCGTGCTCTCGACGGCTGCGCTCGCACACTTCACAGCAGCCCGAGTGCTCCAGCGAGCGCTCCGACGCCGATCAGCCACAGCGGGTTGATCCGGCTGCGCCAGGCCGCCAGCGCGGCGCCACCGGTGAGCAGCAGACCTGCCGGCTGGCCCGCAGTGGGCGTCGCCAGCACCCAGCCGGCCGCGAACAGCAGGCCGATCGTCAGCGGCACGGTGCCCTCCCGAAAGGCTTTGACCAGGCGGTTTTCGCGCCAGCGTTCGGCCCCCCGATGGGCAATCAGCGCCAAAGTGGTGGAGGGCAGCAGGATGCCCAGGGTCGTTGCGAATGCGCCCGCCCAGCCGCCGGCGTTCCAGCCCATCACGGTCACCAGCAAGATGTTGGGGCCCGGCGAGGCCTGCGCCAGTGCGATCGATGCCGAGAACTGCGCATCGGTCAGCCAGTGATGCTGATCGACCATCAGGCGATGCATCTCGGGCACGACGGTGATGCCGCCGCCGATCGCAAGCAGCGAGAGCAGCAGGAAGCGCAGGAACAACTCGATGAGATCGGCGTCCGACATCATTTGAGGCGCCGCCAGGCCAGCAGCATCGACAGCGCTCCGGTGCCGAGCAGCACCTGCAGCAGCGGCCAGCGCAGCACGCCGACCATCAGGAACGAGGCGATCACGAACGCCCAGCCGAGCGGCCGCCCGTTCTGCGATTTCGACAGTTTCAGGGCCATCGCCAGCACCAGGCCAGCGCTGACCGCCGACATGCCAGCCAGCATGCGGGCCACCACCGGTTGTCCGGCCAAGCCGCTGTACAGGGCGGCCAGCGTGAGCACCAGCATCAGGGGCACCGCCATCATGCCGGCCAGGGCCGCGAATGCGCCGCGCAGGCCGAAGAAGCGGTCGCCGACCATCAGGGCCAGGTTGCAGATATTCGGGCCGGGCAGCACCTGGGCCAGCGCCAGAGTTTCGGTGAATTCGTCGTTGCTCATCCAGTGCCGCTCTTCGACGAGCGCGTGCTGGGCGAACGGCAGGACGCCGCCGAATCCGCGCAGTGCCAGGCCGTTGAAAACGAAGAACAGCGCGGTGACACTGGCTGGACGCTGCGTGGCGGCAGCGCCAGCAGACCCGGGGAGTCGGTCGGGGTCGGGGAATTCCATGGGGGGAAGTGTCCCATGTCTGCGGGG
>JAYVOV010000375.1:0-21938 GCA_043757735.1 Burkholderiaceae bacterium | reverse complement strand
AGGTGAACGATCAGTTTCAGGCGCATTTTTCTGCGGATCGCTGTTTCGCCGAAAATGGTCCGGATGTCGAGCAGGCCGAGCCCGCGAACCTCCAGCATATTGCGCAGCAGTGACGGGCAGCTGCCCTCGACCGCGTTGTGCGCGATGCGCTTGAAGTCGACCACGTCGTCGGCGACCAGGCCGTGGCCCCGGCTGATGAGTTCAAGGGCGAGTTCACTCTTGCCCAGGCCGGATTCGCCGGAAATAAGGACGCCCAGGCCCAGAACATCCATGAAGACGCCGTGCATCGAGGTGCTGTCAGCGGTGGCCTTGCCCAGCCAGCTGCGGAGGGCGTCGATCACCCGCGCGCCGGGCTGGGTCGAGCCCAGCAGCGGCAGATGATCGGCCTGGCAGCGCGCCACCAGTTCGGGATCGGGTGTAATTCCTTCGCTGACGATCACGGCAGGTGGTTTTCCAGCGACCACATCGGCCAGTATGGCGAGCCGTCTGGCCGGCTCCATGTGCAGGTAGTAGGTGGTTTCGGCGTGGCCAAAAACATGCAGCCGCGACGGGTGGATCAGATTGAGGTAACCGAGCAGATCGGCCGGTGCGGCACGCACCGGAGCGACGTCGCGCCCGGCGCCGGATTCGCCGGCCAGCCAGGTGAGCTGCAAGCTCTCACGGTTGGCTTCGAACAGATGCCTGACCGTGACGGACATGTGATGTGCCTTTGCTCAGGCTGCGGGGCGGTACGGCGCCCAGGTTGCCAGGATGCGGTGCATCTGGGCGGGATCCTCGCATGCCATCAGGCTTTCGCGGATGGGGCGGTCGGACAGCATTTCGGCCAGTTCCGACAGAATTTCGAGGTGTTCTTCGGTGGCGTGTTCCGGGACCAGCAGGAACACCAGCAGCTTGACCGGTTGATTGTCGGGCGCATCGAAGGGGATCGGCTCTGCCAGCCGGACCACCGCGGCCAGCGCTTCCTTCAGGCCTTTGATGCGACCGTGCGGGATGGCGACCCCTTCACCCAGGCCGGTGGAGCCGAGCCGTTCGCGGGCAAACAGGGAGTCGAATACTTTGCCGCGTTCGATGGCGTGATTGTTCTCGAACAAGAGGCCGGCCTGCTCAAATAGCCGCTTCTTGCTGGTGACCGACAGGTTGGTCACGACATTCGGGGGGGGCAACAGGCGGGCGATGCGACTCATCTTTTAGTGCTGCCGGGGAAAGACCGTGCTGTGAAGCAGCGAACGCCCGCCGGATATCGATGACAATGCGGCGAATTATATGAACCGATCGGCCCCGTGCGCGGTATTTTTCCGCGCTGCACAAAAACAACAGGCAAATAAGGGAAAAAAAGTTCACTGCATAAAATAAAACGGGGCGAACGGGTCTTTGCCCGTTCGTCACTCACGGGATCAGAGCAGATTCATTCTGCTGTCATTCGACCGGCACATGCTTGACTGCTTCATGGGCGTGTCCGGTGGCCTTGGCCTTGTATTTGAGCACCTGGCGGTCGAGTTTGTCCGCGAGGCTGTCCAGGGCCGCATACAGGTCTGCGTCTGAGGATTCAGCGAAGATATCCTTGCCCGGTACGTGGATGGTGATCTCGGCTTTTTGGACCAGTTTGTCGACCGTCAGGCAGACCTTGATATCGATGACCCTGTCGAAATGACGGGTTATCCGCTCAAGCTTTTGGACCACGTAGTCGCGCAGCGCGGGTGTGACCTCGAGGTGATGGCCGGTGATCGAGAGGTTCATGGTGCCTCCTGAAGTGGCCCGTCAATAGGCGGGCCGGGTTGACAACCTGGCGGTCGCTCGGCGGCTAGTGATGGCGCAGACTCTCCGGTCCGCCAGCGAGTCCCGTTAGGAAGATTAGAGCACTTTTCGCTGTGTCACTGGCGCAATCTGGAGAGCTTCGCGGTACTTGGCCACCGTGCGTCTCGCCACCACGATACCCTGAGCGCCGAGCATCTCGGCAATCCGGCTGTCGGACAGGGGCAGGCGGGGGTCTTCATTGGCGACGAGCTGCCTGATCAGCGCCCGGATTGCGGTGCTGGACGCCTCGCCGCCCGCGTCGGTGGCGACGTGGCTGCCAAAGAAGTACTTCAGTTCGAAGGTGCCTGATGGTGTGAGCATGTACTTCTGAGTTGTCACCCGTGAAACGGTAGATTCGTGGAGGCCGAGTTGTTCTGCAATTTCACGCAGCACCAATGGCCGCATGCCGACCTCGCCGTGCGAAAAGAAGGCACGCTGACGCTCGACGATCGCCTGCGACACCCGCAGGATTGTGTCGAATCGCTGCTGAACGTTCTTGATCAGCCAGCGGGCTTCCTGCAGCTGAGCGGTCAGGTTGCCGCCGGTGCCACGGCTGCGCCGCAGGATCTGCGCGTAAATGTCGTTGATCCGCAGTTTGGGCAGAACGTCCGGATTCAGCTGTGCCTGCCAGCCGTTGCGTGTGCGCCGAACCACCACGTCGGGTACCACATAGGTCGGCTCGTCGATGGCGAAGGCTGCTCCGGGGCGCGGGTTCAGGCTGCGGATCAGCGCCTGCGCGAGCCGGAGATTGTCGTCGTCACAACGCAGCAGACGTTTGAGCTTGGTGAAGTCTTTGGCGGCCAGCAGCCCCAGGTTGCCGTTGACGATGCCGCGCGCCAGCGTGAACGTTGCCTGGTGCGCCCGGCCCGGGTCTGTCCGCCGCAGAGCCGTCAGCTGCAGCAGCAGGCTGTCGGCGACGTCGCGCGCGCCGACGCCTGTCGGATCGAAGCTTTGCAGCAGCTTGAGCGCCGCGCTGAGCTGCAGCGGATCGATCTCGAGTTCTTCCGGCAGCATCGCGGCGATCTCGTCCATCGAGGCATCGAGATAACCGTCGTCCGTGAGATTGTCGATCAGCAGACCGACCAGAGCCCGGTCTTCGCGTGCGCACTGGGTCGAGGCCAGCTGACTCATCAGGTGGTCGCGCAGAGTACGGCCGCTCGCCGCCATCTGGGGAATGGATTTGTCGTCGTTTTCGTCGTCGTTCGCGCCGCGAGACGAAGAATCACCCGACCAGTCGCTGGTGCGCTCGCCGTCGTCATTGCCGCCGCTGGCGGTGTCGAAAGGGGTGTTTTCCCGGGGCTCGGAGCCGCCCTCGGCGCGGCCGTCGCTGCCGCCGTCGGATTCGCCGCTGGTGGTACCGGCGGGACCATCATTGCGCTGGGTGACTATCGCGCCGCTGGCATCGAGACGCAAGGCGCTGCTCAAGGGGTCGTCGAACCGCTCGAGCAGCGGGTTGTCCGACAGAATCTGTTCGAGTTCCTGGTTGAGTTCAAGCGTGGACAACTGCAGCAGACGGATCGACTGCTGCAGTTGCGGCGTGAGAGCCAGGTGCTGGCTGAGTTTGAGCTGGAGAGACGGCTTCAAAGGATGACCGGTGCGCGGATGAAAAACTCGCCACAGTACCGTCTGCAGGGGCGCCTACATCCGAAAGTGTTCGCCCAGATAGACCCGACGAACGCTCTCGTTGGCGACGATTTCGTCAGGACGGCCGAAAGCAAGAACAGTACCAGCATTGATAATATACGCTCGATCACAGATTCCAAGCGTCTCCCTGACGTTGTGGTCGGTGATCAGCACGCCAATATTGCGATCCCTGAGAAAGCGCACGATTCTTTGGATCTCGATCACCGCGATCGGGTCGACCCCGGCGAAGGGTTCGTCGAGCAGGATGAAGCGGGGCGAACTGGCCAATGCGCGGGCGATTTCGACCCGGCGGCGCTCGCCGCCCGACAAGGACATTGCAGCGTTGCTGCGAATGGCTTCGATCTGCAGATCTTTGAGCAGTTCATCCAGACGGCGCTCGATGACCGTTCGGTCCAGTGGTTTGCCGGCGCCGTCCAGCTGCAGTTCCAGGACCGCCTGGATATTCTCTTCGACGGTCATTTTGCGAAATACCGAGGCTTCCTGCGGCAGATAGGAAAGGCCCATCCGGGCCCGTCGATGAATCGGCATGCGCCCGATCGGATTGCCGTCGAGTTCGATCACGCCAGCGTCCGAGGGCACCAGTCCGACGATCATGTAGAAGCAGGTGGTCTTGCCGGCGCCGTTCGGGCCCAGCAGGCCGACCACCTCGCCGCTGCGCACTTCAATCGACACATCGCGCACAACCTGCCGGCCGTGATACGCCTTCATCAGGTGCTGCACAGACAGCCGGCTGGCCGCCGGCGGGGCAATCGGTTCAAGGCCCATCGGGATCAATCGGGCCTATCTGGCCGGCGCGCCAGCAGGTGCGACCCGAGCGGCTGGCTTGAGGAGGACGGGGGCAGGCTCCGGGGTGTCGGGAGCGCGCGGCTGTATGACGACTCGCACGCGTCCGCCCGGGTTCTCGGGGGTTGCCGCTTTGGCGCCGCCGCTCTCGACCGTGAAGAATTCGCTTCGGCTGTCGTAGACGATCAAATTGCCATGGACCTCATCGACGATGCGCTCGTGCTCCAGGCGCTTGACTTGCGCACGCTCGCGAAACCGGACGATTTCACTCTTGCCGTCGTACTCCAGCTGCTGCCCCAGGCCGGTCATGAACTGATCGCCGCCGTCGCGCTTCTGGCGAAACGTGGCAGGGTTGCCAGTGGCTGTGCCGAACTGATAACCCTCAGGATCCTGGCGCAAGACGAGCCGGTCACCGCGAATGATGATCGTGCCTTTGGTCAGGGTGACGTTGCCGATGAAAACGGTAGTCTGTTTCACGTCGTCGTACTGCATTGAATCCGACTCTATCTGGGTGGGCTTTGTACGATCTGCTTTCTCGGCGATGGCCGGCATCGGCGCGAGGGCGAGGGCGAGGGCGAGGGCGAGGACAAGGACGAGGGCCGGCGGCGGCCACCAGAACGGCGCGCCGGGAGGCCGTCGGCGTTCAATCCTGCCTCGGCCTGCGAGGTCGGTCTGCATGGGTTTGAGCGGGTCTTCGGTCATTGGGCGGTGCCGGTCTGGCTTGTTTCGGAGCCGACCCAGCGGCTCTGGACGCGGGAGAGCACGTTCAGCGCGCGGGTGGCCGTGTTGAACTGCATGCCGACGCCGGTCAGCAGCGACTCGCCGTAGGTGATTCGCACCGGGCGGTCGGTTCGGGCGATGTCTTCTTCCGGCAGCAGCAGGGCATAGTCGGTGGTGATCCGCAGGGTGGGCTTGCCAGCTTCGCCGGCACGGGTGAATACGACGTGGTCGTGCAGGTGGGTCTGCTGCCCCTTGCCGCTGGCGAGGCCGCGGTCGGCCGATACAGTGACCCGAGGCTTGCTCGGGTCGAGGCTGATCAGCACCGGCATGGAGAATTCACTGGTGTCGTCGTCCGGATAGTGCAGCAGGCGCTGTGCTGACATTCGGAAGGTCGGTTCGCCCTGGGCGTTCATTTTCGTGAGAGAAAACCGCTCGACGAAATAATCGGGCTCGTGGACAAGTTTGCGTTCCCCGCCGCCACGTGGGAAGCGTTCGGACAGCTCGGCCAAGTAGTAGCTGCTGCCGGCCAGGATCGCCAGCAGCAGGACCGACAGTGCGGCAGCGAGCTGGTCGTAGTGTCTTTTGCGCATCGTGGTTGCCGGGTCGGGCGCTCAGGCGGCCTGCGAGGGCGGCAGTACGGCGGCGCTTTCGTTGCCAGGGTCGACCGCCAGATAGCGTTCCAGCATCGGCTCGAGCAGCCCGCGCTGGGCAAGCCACCATTCGGCGAACTCGCGCACCGCGCCGTGTCCGCCCGGCCGGGTGGATACCCAGTCGGCGCGCTCGCGAACCGGCCTGGCCGCGTCGGCCGGCGCCAGTGCGAGCCCGCAGGCCGCCATCGCGGGCAGATCCGGCCAGTCGTCGCCCATGAAGGCGGCTTCGCCCGGGTCCAGGCCGAGCTGGGCGCACAGGCCCAGCAGCGCGCCGGCCTTGTTCTGCACGCCCTGGAGGACGTGCGCGATGCGCAACTCGGCCGCCCGGGCCGCGACGATGGCCGAACGTCGGCCGGTGATGATGGCCAGTTCGACCCCGGCCTCGCGCAGCAGCGTCAGACCAAACCCGTCATGGACGCAGAAACGCTTCATCGCCTCGCCGGCCGGCCCGATGAAGATTGCGCCATCCGTCAATGTGCCGTCGACGTCGAGTGCCAGCAGGCGCAGGCGACGCGCGCTTTCACGGGCAGACGGGCGGGCGGGCGTTTTCATTGATATTGAGAGGCCGAGAGAGGCGAAGTATTTGGTCAGACAATTTTTGCGATCAGCAGGTCGTGAATGTGCAGGGCACCGACCAGATGTTTGCGCTGATCCAGGACCAGGAGCTGGCTGATACGGCGGGTTTCCATGAGCTGCACCGCTTCTGCGGCCAGTGCGTGGGGTCCGATCGATGCCGGTCCGTGCGTCATTGCGGATGCCACGCCAACGCCGCGAATGTCGCCGCCGCGCTCGAGCAGCCGACGCAGATCGCCATCGGTAAAAATGCCGCAGACCGCGCCGTCTTCTTCGAGCACAGCCACCATGCCCATGCGCTTGCGGGTGACCTCGAGGATCGCATCGGTCAGCGACGCGTCGCGGTGGACGATGGGCAATGCTGCGCCCGCGCGCATGACATCGCTGACATGGGTAAGCAGCCTGCGCCCCAGCGCGCCGCCCGGGTGCGATGACGCAAAATCTTCGGCGCCGAAACCGCGGGCTTCGAGCAGGGCCACCGCGAGCGCGTCGCCGAGGGCCAGCGCAGCCGTGGTGCTGGCGGTGGGCGCGAGATTCAGGGGGCATGCCTCACGAGTGACGGCAGCGTCCAGATGGACGTCGGCGAGGGCGGCCAGCCGGGAGTCGCGGGCGCCGGTCATCGCGATCAGCCGTGCGCCGCGCCGCTTGACCAGCGGGACTATCGCCAACAGTTCATCGGTATTGCCCGAATACGACAGCGCCAGCACCACGTCGTCCGAAGTGACCATGCCGAGGTCGCCATGACTCGCTTCCGCCGGGTGCATGAAAAAGGCCGGCGTGCCGGTCGAGGCCAGCGTAGAGGCGATCTTGCGGGCGACATGGCCCGACTTGCCGATGCCGCTGACCACCACCCGGCCACGGCACTCGAGAATGATGTCGCAGGCGCGCACGAACGACTCGTCGATGCGGGCGGTCAGGGCCGCGACGGCCTCGGCTTCTATCTGCAAGACTTCGATCGCGCGGGCGATCAGCCGGGGCGCCTGCGCGGCACGGCCAGGAGGCTGCGCGGGCGGTTGATCTGGCGCTACCGCTAGAATCGAGTCGTTCATCGAACCCAGTATATCGACATCGCCTTGCTGACTTCTCTCGAACTCGCATTGATCCTGCTGGCGGCCTCGGTAATCGCGGTCGTCTTGCTGCGCGCGCTCAAGCTGCCGCCGCTGGTCGCGTATCTCGCTGTCGGGATGCTGCTCGGCCCTCATGCCGCCAACCTCGCCGGCGACCCCGCAGCGGTGAGTCATGCGGGTGAATTGGGTGTGGTCTTTCTGATGTTCACGCTCGGGCTCGAGTTCAATCTCGTCAAGCTGAGTTCCATGCGCCGGCTGGTATTCGGTCTGGGCGCGGTCCAGGTCAGTGCAACCATCGTGCTGGTTGTGGCGGCCCTGCTGGTGGCGCCGGCGATGGTCGCGTCCTGGCTGCTCGGATCCGTCATCGATTGGCGGGTCGCTCTGGCGCTGGGCGGCGCGGTGGCCATGTCCTCGACCGCGATGGTCGTCAAGCTGCTGGCCGAGAAGCGCGAACTCGAAACCGAGCATGGCCGGCGGGTGTTCAGCATTCTCTTGTTCCAGGATCTGGCGGTGATTCCGCTGCTGATCGTGATCCCGGCCCTGGCCAGCGGCGGTGATTCCTGGATTTTCAAGGTTGCCCAGGCCGTGTTGATTGCAGCTGCCCTGCTGTTCGTGCTGCTGCGTTTCGGGCCGCGGATAATGAAGCGCTGGTTCAATCTGGTTGCCCGCCAGCGCTCGCACGAACTGTTCACCCTCAATGTGCTGCTGGCCACGCTGCTGTTTGCCTGGCTGTCCAAAAAGGCCGGTCTGTCGATGGAGCTCGGGGCCTTTGTCGCCGGCATGCTGATCGCCGAGACTGAATTCCGCTTCCAAGTGGAAGAAGATATCAAACCCTTTCGCGACGTGCTGCTCGGTCTGTTCTTCGTGGCGATCGGCACACAGCTCAATATGCGGGTGGTGCTGGGCGCCTGGCCACAGGTGCTGGTCCTGGCGATCCTGCCCGTTGTGCTGAAATTCCTCGTCGTCACGCTGGCGGTGCGCGGATTCGGCGCGGCCACGGGTGTGGCGGTGCGCACCGGCGTCTGGCTCGCCCAGGCGGGCGAGTTCGGGTTCGTCCTGCTGGCGCTCGGCGCTTCGGTGGGTTTGTTGGCGGAGCCGATGCTCCAGCCGGTGCTGGCCGCGATGCTGCTGTCGCTGCTGGTCAGTCCGCTGCTGATCGAGCAGGCGAACCGGATCGCTCTGCGTGTTTCCAGCCAGGAATGGCTGCAGCGATCGCTGCAATTGCAGACGATCGCCACGCGCAGCCTGCAGCGCGACCAGCACGTCATCATCTGCGGGTACGGCCGATGCGGGCAGGCGCTGGGCCACGTCCTGGAGGCAGAAAAAGTCTCATACATGGCGCTCGACCTCGACCCCGACCGCGTGCGGCAGGCCGCCGCGACCGGCGAGCCGGTTGTCTACGGTGACAGCACCCGTCGCGAGACGCTGCTGGCGGCCGGTCTGCATCGCGCCCGCGCCCTGGCGATCACCTTCGACGACACCGCGGTGGCGCTGCGGGTCCTGCACCTGGTCCGGCAACTCGCGCCGCAGATCCCGATTCTCGTGCGCACCGCGCACGAGGCCGACATCGAGCGCCTGCGCGCCGGCGGCGCCACCGAGGTGGTGCCCGAGATCGTCGAAGGCAGTCTGATGCTCGCCTCGCACGCGCTGGCCCTCGCCGGCGTGCCCATGTCACGGGTATTGCGACGGGTGCGCCAGGTGCGTGACAGCCGTTATGCCCTGCTGCAGGGGTTTTTCCACGGCACCGACGACGCCGATGAGGATGCAATCGAGGACGCGCAGATTCACTTGCGAGCGGTCACCCTGGGGCCGGTAAGCCCCTCGGTGGGCAAACCCTTGTCGGCGCTGGCCATCGGCGAGGCCAGGGTCAGTGCGCTCGTTCGGCGCGGCATTCGGATCGTCGATCCGGCGGCTGATCTGCTCCTCGAATCAGGCGATACCCTGGTGCTCGCCGGCACGCTCGAACAGATTGGCGACGCCGAAGTCCGACTTGTATGAGCCTGTCAGGCTATTCACCGGCCGGCGACCACAACCCTCTCAGGCAGTCTGTCCACCGGCCGGCGAAGGCGGGCCGGCACGTGATTCAACTGGTTTAACGACTGCGTCGGCAGCGCGCGAAGCCGGCGCAGTCTAGAATCGAGCCCCTTGCGGACCCATCGCCCGTTTTTTCCCTGAGCCTGTTTCCCCCTTGACCCCAGAATTCCTATTCCTCGACCAGATTCGGTTCGGCTATCGCGACCGCATGGTTCTCGACGGCGCCACGCTGCGCTTCGAGCGTGGCCGTGTGGTTGCGCTCATCGGCGGGTCCGGGTCCGGCAAGACCACAATCTTGCGCCTGATCGGCGGGCTGTTGCGCCCTCGTTCAGGCACGGTCAACTTCGAGGGCAAGGTCCTGCACAATCTGGATCGTGACGGGCTGTATGCGGCACGCCGACGCATGGGACTGCTCTACCAGTTCGGCGCGCTGTTCACCGATCTCTCCGTGTTCGAGAATGTGGCGTTTCCGCTGCGCGAGCACACCGTCCTGCCAGAGCACCTGATCCGCGATCTCGTTCTGCTCAAGTTGAACGCAGTCGGGCTGCGCGGCGCGGCGCATTATCAGACCTCGCAGCTGTCAGGTGGCATGGCGCGCCGCGTCGCGCTGGCGCGTGCGATCGCACTCGATCCGCCTCTGATCATGTACGACGAGCCATTCGCGGGCCTCGATCCCATCTCTCTGGCAACGGTGGCGCAGCTGATCCGCCAGCTCAACGATGCGCTCAACGTGGCCTCGATCGTCGTTTCGCACGATCTCAAGGACGCGTTCGCCATCGCCGACTACGTCTATCTGCTGGCGCAAGGCAAGATCGCCGCTGAAGGCACACCTGCCCAGATGCAGGCCTCGACTGATCCCACGGTCAGGCAGTTCCTCGATGGCGATATCGACGGTCCGGTGGCGTTCCATCACGCCAGCCAGCGTACGCTCGAGCAGGATCTGGGGCTCAGCCGATGAAAGCGGCGGCGTTCGCGCCTTTGCGCAAGATGCTCAACGGGCTCGAAAGCGTTGGCTTCGGAACGCGGTTCTTTCTGCGCCTGTGCGGTCTCGCCATCAGTTCACTGCGGCGCCCCAGGCTCGTGATCGACCAGATCCACTTCATCGGCAATTATTCGCTGTCGCTCATCATGGTGTCGGGCCTGCTGATCGGCTTCGTGCTGGGTCTGCAGGGCTATTACACGCTGCGCCGGTACGGGTCCGAAGAAGCACTGGGCCTGCTCGTCACGCTGTCCCTGGTGCGCGAACTCGGCCCGGTGGTGACCGCACTGCTGTTCGCCGGCCGCGCCGGCACGTCGCTCACCGCCGAGGTCGGACTCATGAAAGCGGGCGAACAGATCGATGCCATGCAGATGATGGCCGTCGATCCGGTTGCCCGGGTACTGGCCCCCCGATTCATGGCGGCGGTCATCTGCATGCCGCTGCTCGCGGCCTTGTTTTCAGCGATGGGTGTGCTGGGCGGGTACCTGGTCGGCGTGCAGATGATCGGCGTCGACGCCGGCTCTTTCTGGTCGCAGATGCAGGGTGGCGTCGACTGGCTGCACGATGTCGGCAATGGGCTGGCCAAGAGTATCGTGTTCGGTTTCACCGTGGCCTTCGTGGCGCTGTTCGTCGGCTATCAGGCCGAACCCACCCCCGAAGGCGTCTCGCGCGCCACGACCACCACTGTCGTGGCTGCTTCCCTGGCCATCCTTGGCCTCGATTTCATCCTCACCGCGCTGATGTTCAACACCAACTGACAGCGCAGGGAGTCAATCTGATATGAACCGAAATCTCACCGTCGACATCATGGTGGGCTTGTTCGTGGTGCTGGGTTTTTCCGCGCTGGCGTTTCTCGCTCTGCGCGCCGGCAACATGAGCAGCGCAGTCGGCCTGTCGAACACCTATGATGTTCGCGCCAAGTTCGACAACATCGGCGGGCTCAAGCCCAGGGCCGCAGTGCGCAGCGCCGGGGTTGTGGTCGGGCGGGTCACCGGAATCCGGTTCGATGACAAGGCCTATCAGGCCGAGGTCACCATGGCCCTCGACAGTCGCTACCAGTTTCCCAAAGACACCTCGGCCAAGATCATGACCTCTGGCCTGCTCGGCGAACAGTTCCTGGGGCTTGAACCTGGCGGTGATACTGCCGTGATCGAAAAAGGAGGCGTGATCAAAATGACGCAATCGGCGGTCGTGCTCGAAACGCTCATCGGGCAGCTCCTCTACGGCAAGGCGGCCGAGGGAGACAAGAAATGAGGCAAGGCCTTGCACGCGCCGGGGCCGGCGGCCTGCTTGCGCTCGCCATTCTGCTGGGCGGTTGCGCCAGCGCCGGTGGCCCGTCGGTTGCCCGCGATCCTCTCGAACCGCTGAACCGGACCATCTTCGCCGTCAACGAAAAAGCCGATGCGTGGGTTCTCAAGCCGGTGGCGCAGGCCTATCTCCAGGTGGTGCCCGAAGTGTTCCGGATGATGATCGGCAGCATGATCTCCAATGTCGGCGACCTGTGGATCGCGGCCAATCAGCTGCTGCAGGGCAAGCCGGTCGAAGCGGCATCGGATCTCTTCCGGTTCACCCTCAATACCACCCTGGGCTTTGCCGGGATCGCCGATGTCGCCACACCGATGGGCTTCGAGAAACACCGCGAAGACTTCGGCCAGACCCTCGGGCGCTGGGGCGTTCCAAGCGGTGCGTATCTCGTTCTGCCACTGTTCGGACCGTCATCGGTGCGCGACGGCGCGGGCTTGATCGTCGACCTGACGGTCGATCCTATCCAGCAGATCGACAGTACCGGCACACGCAACAGCATCGGCGTGACGCGACTCATCGACACCCGGGCGAGCCTGATCCCCGCCGAGCGCCTGATCGATGGCGCTGCCCTCGATCGCTACAGCTTTATCCGCGACGGGTTCCTGCAGCGCCGCCGCAATCAGGTTTATGACGGCAATCCGCCGCCGACCAAAGACGAGTGATCCCATCGCGGCGCTGACCGCGGCATCGCCGCGGTCAGCGCCAGGCGTTCTCGCGCGTTGATGGCATATCAGGACGAACAACCAAGGGGGCTCGGATGAAACGAACATTGACATGGGTGCTGGCGCTGGCGCTGGCGCTGGCGGTGACGGCAGCGGGGTTCGTTCAGCCGGCTGCGGCGCTCGCCCAGGAGGCGCCCGATCTGCTCATCAAACGGCTTTCCGGCGATGTGATCGAGCGGATCAGAACCGACAAGGACATCCAGGCCGGCGACTTCAAGAAGCTCTCCGACTTCGTCGATGCCACCGTCATGCCGCACGTCAATTTTCAGCGCATGACGGCGCTTTCGGTCGGGCGAAACTGGCGTGCTGCAAGCCCCGAGCAGCAAAAGCAGCTGATGGCCGAGTTCCGCAGCCTGCTGCTGCGCACCTATTCGGGCGCCCTGAGTTCGGTCAAAGACCAGTCCATCCGTCTCAAGCCGCTGCGTGCGGAGGCGGGCGATACCGAGGTGATCGTGCGCAGCGAAGTCGTTGCGCCCCGTGGCGAGCCGGTCCAGCTCGACTACCGCCTCGAGAAGGCGGCTGAGGGCTGGAAGATCTACGACGTCAATGTGCTGGGCGTCTGGCTGGTCGAGACCTATCGCGGCCAGTTTGCCCAGGAGGTGGCGGCGCGCGGTATCGAGGGGCTGATCAAGAGCCTGTCCGACAAGAACAAGTCGTTCGATCCCGCCCGCAAGTCCTGAAGCTGCTCGAGGCCATGACCGACAGCACCCCGAACACGGTTGCCGACGCTGCCCCGACCGCGCTGCCCGCGCGGGTCGTCTACGACGTCGCCCCCGACATCCTGGCGATGTGCGGCCAGGCCCTGGCGGATGGCGCGCGAGCGTTTGATCTCTCGGCCTGCGCCGACTTCGATTCTTCTCTGATCGGCATCCTGCTCGAGCTCGAGCGCCAGGCCGCGACGCTTGGCGGGGCCGTGCGCCTGCTCGATCCGCCGCCAAAACTACGTGAGCTCGCCCAACTGTACGGCGTCGACGACTTGCTCTTTGAGTCCCGCGGGAACGCCTGACGTGACGATTGCCATCGAGATCAAGGATGTCGTCAAACGGTATGGCAGTTTCGAAGCGCTTCGCGGCGTGACTTTTTCGGTTCAAAAAGGGGAGTTCTTCGGTCTGCTGGGCCCCAACGGCGCTGGCAAGACAACACTCATTTCGTGCATCGCGGGGCTTTCGCGACCCAGTTCGGGCACTGTCCGAGTCATGGGCCACGACGTCGTGACGCAGCACCAGGCCGCCCGGCGCGTGCTGGGCGTGGTGCCCCAGGAACTGGTGTTCGATCCGTTCTTCACGGTTCGCGAAACCCTTCGGCTCACCGCCGGCTATTACGGCCTGCATCGCAACGACGCCTGGATCGACGAGATCCTCGTCAATCTCGACCTCACCGGCAAAGCCGACGCCAACATGCGTTCTTTGTCCGGCGGCATGAAGCGGCGGGTGCTGGTGGCCCAGGCGCTGGTTCACCGGCCACCAGTCATCGTGCTTGACGAGCCCACCGCCGGCGTCGATGTAGAACTTCGCCAGACCTTATGGGAGTTCATCCGCCGGCTCAACCGGGAAGGCCACACCATCGTGCTCACCACCCACTACCTCGAGGAGGCCCAGGAGCTGTGCGGCCGAATCGCGATGCTCAAGCACGGGCAGGTGGTGGCGCTTGAAGACACTGCCACGCTGATCGGCCGCTTCAAGGGCGGCACGCTGGTGCTCAGGCTGTCGGGTGCGCCTCTGCCTGCCGAACTGGCGGCGCGTGTGCAGACCGGTGCGCCGGCCGATGGCCGCATACACCTCACGGTGGCCCACTATGACGAAGTCGAGCAGATTCTCGCTGCCCTGCGGCAGGCGGGCTGCGCGATCGACGAAATGGAGATGACCCACACCGATCTCGAAGAAGTATTCCTGCGGATCATGCGGCAGGAGGCAATGTGAGCGGATTCTCCACCTTGTTCCGCAAGGAGACCCTGCGGTTCACGAAGGTGATCCACCAGACCGTTGCCGGCCCGGTCGTGGCCACGGTGTTGTATCTGCTGGTGTTCGCCAATGCCCTGCAGGGTCGGGTCGAGGCCTTTCCAGGCGTCGGGTACACCGCCTTTCTGGTGCCCGGCCTGATCATGATGGCAATGCAGCAGAACGCGTTCGCCAACGCGTCGTCGTCGCTGATCCAGTCCAAGGTCACCGGCAACATCGTATTCATCCTGCTGCCGCCGCTGTCGATCGCCGACCTCTACGCCGCCTATGTCGGCGCCGCGATGGTGCGCGGACTCGCGGTCGGCGCGGGCGTGTTCGTCGTGACCATTTTCTTCGTCATCCCCACCTTTGCCGCCCCGTTGTGGCTGCTGGTCTTCGGTCTGCTGGGCTGCGCCATTCTCGGTACAATGGGCTTGGTCGCGGGAATCTGGTCGGAGAAATTCGATCAGATGGCGGCAGTTCAGAGCTTCGTGATCGCGCCGGCCACTTTCCTGGCCGGGGTGTTCTATTCGGTGCACTCGCTGCCGCCGTTCTGGCAGGCGGTGTCGCATCTGAATCCTTTCTTCTACATTGTCGACGGGTTTCGGTACGGGTTTTTCGGCCAGTCCGATGTACCCCCGCTCGTCAGCCTTGCGGTCGTCTGCGCGACCCTGGCCGCGGTCTCCTCGGTCGCCTTCTGGATGCTCAAGACCGGCTACAAGCTTCGGCACTGACAAATCATCCACTATGGTCACTCCCGAGATCCTGCGCGGCTACCTTGCCGCCGGCCTGCAATGCGAACACCTCGAAGTCGAAGGCGACGGTCGGCATTTTGATGCCGTCATCGTTTCAAGCGCCTTCGAGGGCAAAAGACCGGTCCAGCGCCATCAGCTCGTCTATGGCGTGCTGGGCGACCGCATGCGCGAAGAAGTCCACGCGCTGTCGATGAAAACCCTGACGCCCGCCGAGTGGGCTGCCCGGCAGAGCTGAAGCCATGGACCGTTTGCGGGTGCAGGGCGGCCAGCGACTGGCTGGGGAAATTCCCGTGTCGGGCGCCAAGAACGCGGCGCTGCCCATCATTTGCGCGGCGCTGCTGTCGGCAGAACCGCTGGCGCTCGACAACGTGCCGCGGCTGCACGATGTCGCCACCGCGCTGAAGCTGCTCGGGCAGCTCGGTGTGCACAGCCAGCGCGACGGCAATCAGGTGAGACTCGACGCCTCGGCTGTCTCATCGGTCGAGGCGCCCTATGACCTCGTCAAGACCATGCGCGCCTCGATCCTGGTGCTCGGGCCGCTGGTGGCGCGTTTCGGCGAAGCCCGTGTCTCTTTGCCGGGTGGCTGCGCAATCGGCCAGCGGCCGGTCGATCAGCACATCAAGGGGCTGCAGGCGCTGGGCGCCACCATCACCATCGAGCACGGTTACGTAGTTGCCAGCGCCAAACGCCTCAAAGGCACACGCATCGTCACCGACATGGTCACGGTGACCGGCACAGAGAATCTCATGATGGCGGCCACGCTGGCCGACGGCGAGACGGTCATCGAAAATGCCGCGCGCGAGCCCGAAGTGGTCGATCTGGCGGCGGCCCTGGTCGCCATGGGGGCGCGTATCGAAGGCGCAGGCACCGACCGCATCGTGATCCAGGGCGTCGCTGCGCTGCACGGCGCCAGTCATCGGGTCATGCCCGATCGGATCGAGGCCGGCACGTATTTGTGTGCCGCAGTGGCAGCGGGCGGGCAAATCACGCTCACGAGCGCCCGCCCGCCGAGCATGGACGCCACGCTCGACAAATTGCGCGAGGCTGGGGCGCTGATCGATTGCGGACCGGACTGGATCCGCCTCGAGATGAATCAGCGGCCACGCGCGATCAATCTGCGCACAGCACCCTACCCGGGCTTCGCGACCGACATGCAGGCCCAGTTCATGGCGGTCAACTGCGTGGCGCACGGCACTGCCGTGATTACCGAGACCATCTTCGAGAACCGTTTCATGCACGCGCTCGAAATGCAGCGCCTGGGCGCCGACATCACCATCGAAGGCAATACCGCGGTCGTCCGCGGGGTGGCCGCGCTGTCGGGCGCCGCGGTCATGGCGACCGATCTGCGTGCCTCCGCCGGGCTGGTGGTGGCTGGCCTGGTAGCCGAGGGCGCGACGCTGGTCGATCGCATCTATCATCTCGACCGCGGCTACGAGCAGATGGAAGTCAAGCTGGCGGCGCTGGGCGCGAAAATCGAACGCGAGCGGGCATGAAGCGCGAAACCAACCCCAGGAGGCTGTCGGAGTTGAGCGATTCCCCGATCACACTGGCCCTGTCCAAGGGCAGAATCTTCGACGACACCGTGCCCCTGCTCACTGCGGCCGGCATCGAGGTCTCGCCCGCGGCAAGCGGCTCGCGCCAGCTGATCCTGGCCACCAACGACCCCGGCCTGCGGATGATCATCGTGCGGGCCAGCGATGTGCCAACCTACGTGCAATACGGCGCGGCGGACATCGGTGTTGCCGGCAAAGACGTTCTGCTCGAGCACGGCGGCAACGGCCTGTATCAGCCCATTGATCTGCGGATCGGCCTGTGCCGCCTGAGTGTGGCCACGCGTGAGGGTTTCGACTATGCAAGAGCCGTTCGCCAGGGCGCGCGGCTGCGGGTTGCAACCAAGTTCGTCGAGAGCGCGCGTCAGCATTTTGCAGCCAAGGGCGTGCACGTCGACCTGATCAAGCTGTATGGCTCGATGGAACTCGCGCCGCTGGTGGGCCTGGCCGATGCCATCGTCGACGTGGTGAGCACAGGCAGCACTTTGCGGGCCAATCATCTGGTCGAAGTTGAAGTGATCATGCCGATCTCGGCGCGCCTGGTGGTCAATCAGGCATCACTCAAGATCAAATCCGCGCGTCTCGAGCCCCTGCTCGCGCGGCTCGAGCGGGCCGTTGCTGCGCAGAGCGCCCGTGCCGGTTCGCCGTCGCTGCAGGCGGGCGCGTGATGATCCACCAGCTCGATACCCGCGATCCCGATTTCGCCGCGCGTCTGGCGGCGCTGCTGGCCCACGAGCCCGGCCAGGACGAGTCGATCGAGCGTACCGTTGCCGAGATTCTCTCGGCGGTGCGCACCCGTGGCGACGCGGCAGTGCTGGAGTACACCCGTCGCTTCGACCGGCTCGATGTCGAGCATGCGGACGCCCTGGAGTTGCCGCGCACTGAACTCGATGCAGCGCTCGCAGCGCTGCCGTCGGTGCAACGCGAAGCCCTCGAGGCCGCGGCACGGCGCGTGCGCGTATACCACGAGCATCAGCGCGTGCAATCCTGGTCATACACAGAACCGGACGGCACGCGCCTGGGCCAGAAAATCACGGCCCTGGACCGCGTGGGGCTTTATGTCCCCGGCGGCAAAGCCGCGTACCCGTCGTCGGTGCTGATGAACGCCCTGCCGGCCAAGGTGGCCGGTGTGCCCGAGCTGATCATGGTCGTCCCCACGCCTGATGGCGTGCGCAACCGGCTGGTCCTGGCGGCGGCCAGGATCGCGGGCGTCGACCGGGTCTTCACGATCGGCGGCGCGCAGGCGGTGGCGGCACTGGCCTATGGCACAGCCACCGTGCCGGCCGTCGACAAGATCGTCGGCCCGGGCAACGCCTGGGTGGCCGAGGCCAAGCGTCGGGTCTTCGGCACGGTCGGTATCGACATGATCGCCGGGCCCAGCGAAATCCTGGTGCTGTGCGACGGTCACGTCGATCCCGACTGGATCGCCATGGATCTGTTCTCGCAGGCCGAGCACGATGAGCTGGCACAGGCAATCCTGCTCAGCCCGGACGCGGCCTTCATCGCGCGGGTGCGTGAGTCGATCGTGCGGCTGCTGCCGCAGATGCCGCGGCGTGCGGTCATCGCGCGCTCGCTGGCCGATCGGGGCGCGCTGATTCTCGTGCGCAGCCTCGAAGAGGCCTGCGAACTGGTCGACCGTATCGCACCTGAACACCTCGAGATCGCAACCCGCGATCCGGGCGTCTGGGCCGATCGCATACGGCATGCCGGCGCGATGTTCCTCGGTTCGTATTCTTCAGAGTCTCTCGGCGACTATTGCGCAGGCCCCAATCACGTGCTGCCGACCATGCGAACAGCGCGGTTTTCATCGCCGCTGGGTGTTTACGATTTTCAGAAGCGATCGAACATCATCGAGGTGTCGGCGCAGGGCGCGCGCACGCTCGGGGCGATCGCGTCGGTTCTGGCCCATGGCGAGGGTCTGCAGGCGCATGCCCGCAGCGCCGAATTCCGGATGGGCACAGGTTCGGACCGACCATGATCGAACCCCTTCCTGCGCTGGTGAGCGCGGTGGTCCGTCCGGATGTGGTCGCGATGGCCGCCTATGCGGTGCCATCGGCCAAGGGCCTGGTCAAGCTCGACGCAATGGAGAATCCCTATGAGCTGCCGTCGGCGCTGCGCGAGCAGCTCGCCAGGCGTCTCGCAGCAGTGGCGCTGAACCGGTATCCAGCACCAGCCTATGGCGGGCTGAAGGCGGCGATCGCCCGCGGTTTCGGCGTCCCGGCGGGTGCCGGCGTGGTGCTGGGCAACGGCTCCGACGAGCTCATCACGATGCTCAGCGTTCTGACCGCGCGACCCGGCGCCTGCGTCCTGGCGCCGGTCCCGTCGTTCGTGATGTACGCGCTGTCGGCGCAGCTGGCAACCAGTCGCTTCGTCGGCGTAAGCCTGCGCCCTGATTTTTCCCTCGATACCGGGGCGATGCTCGACGCCATCGCCCGTGAGCGGCCGTCGCTGGTCTGGCTCGCCTACCCGAACAACCCCACCGGCAACTGTTTCGACGATGACGCCGTCGCGGCGATCGTGCGGGCCGCCCCTGGCCTGGTGGTCATCGACGAGGCCTATCAGCCGTTTGCGCAGGCCAGCTGGATGCCGCGGCTCGCCGAATTCGCCAATCTGCTGGTGCTGCGGACGGTGTCCAAGCTCGGCCTGGCCGGGCTGCGCCTGGGCTATCTTGCCGGGGCCCAGACCTGGGTCGAACAAATCGAGAAGGTCCGCCCGCCCTACAACGTCAATGTGCTGACCGAGGCAGCGGCGCTGTTCGCGCTCGAGCATATCGAGATCCTCGAAGGGCAGGCTGCCCATCTGCGCGCCGATCGCCGGCAGCTGCAGGAATCGCTCGCCTCATTGCCGGGTGTTCGCCCCTGCCCGTCGGCAGCCAACTTCGTGCTGGCGTGCATGCCCGACGGCCCCGCCACCTTCCAGGCGCTTCGCGAGCGCGGCGTGCTGGTCAAAGACGTGGGTAAAATGCATCGTCTGCTCGCCAACTGCCTGCGCTTCACAGTGGGCACACCTGAGGAAAATACGCGATTGATGGCCGCCTTGCGCACCATCGTCGCCAGCCAGCCATGAGTTCACGCAGCGCCGAAGTCGTCCGCAATACCGCTGAAACCCAGGTCCGGGTTCGCATCGATCTCGATGGAACCGGCCGCCAGCAGTTGGCCAGCGGCGTGCCCTTTCTCGATCACATGCTCGATCAGATCGCCCGCCACGGCCTGGTCGATCTCGAAGTCGTCGCAACCGGCGACCTCCATATCGACGCTCACCACACTGTCGAAGACATTGGCATCACGCTGGGCATGGCGGTCGCGCGCGCGCTGTCGGACAAAACCGGCATCCGGCGCTACGGTCATGCCTATGTGCCGCTCGATGAGGCCTTGTCGCGGGTGGTCATCGATTTCTCCGGGCGACCCGGTCTGGAGTGGCATGTGCCCTTCACTCGCGCCATGATCGGCAGCTTCGATGTCGACCTGGCCCATGAGTTCTTCCAAGGGTTCGTGAATCACGCGCTGGTTACGCTGCATGTCGACAACCTGCGTGGCGACAATGCCCACCATCAGTGCGAGACGGTCTTCAAGGCGTTCGCGCGGGCGCTGCGCATGGCTCTCGAACCCGATCCCCGGATGGCGGGTCGCCTGCCATCGACGAAAGAAGCGCTGTAAGCGCACGTGTTCTGTGACCACAATCGCTGTCGTCGACTACGGAATGGGCAACCTTCGCTCGGTTGCCAAAGCGCTCGAGCACGTCGCCCCCAAGGCACGGGTGATCGTGTCGTCCAACGCCAGCGAGATCGATTCCGCGGACCGGATCGTTTTCCCTGGCCAGGGCGCGATGCCCGACTGCATGCGCTTCCTGGAGGCCTCGGGCCTGCGCGAGGCGGTTGTGCGTGCCGCCCGGACCAAGCCGCTGTTCGGCGTGTGCATCGGCGAGCAGATGCTGTTCGAGCGCAGCGCCGAAGGCGACACGCCCGGGCTCGGCATTCTGCCAGGGCAGGTGGTGCGCTTCGATCCTGCCGCGATGAAACTGCCCGATGGTGCGCGACTGAAGGTCCCGCACATGGGCTGGAACCGCGTTCGCCAGAGCGCGCCGCATGCCTTGTGGCGCGGCGTCCCCGATAATTCCTACTTTTACTTCGTGCACAGCTATTTCGTGGCGCCCGGGCAGACGAGTCTCTGTGCGGGGCTCACTGATTACGGCATTACCTTTACCTGCGCAGTCGCGCGGGATAATATTTTCGCGACCCAGTTCCATCCCGAAAAGAGCGCGGCCAATGGCTTGCGTCTCTACCAGAATTTCGTGAGCTGGAATCCCTAGAATTCAACTAGGCGTCTCTCGCCGAGTACCCACCAAACACCATCATGCTGCTGATCCCCGCGATCGACCTCAAGGACGGCCGTTGTGTTCGCCTGCGTCAAGGCGACATGAACGACGAAACCATCTTCTCGGAAGACCCGGCGGCCGTTGCCCGCCACTGGCTCGAGCAGGGCGCCAGACGGCTGCATCTGGTCGATCTCAATGGTGCGGTTGCCGGCAAGCCGCGCAATCAGGCTGCCGTAAAGGCGATCATGCAGGCTGTTGGCGACCGGATTCCCGTCCAGCTGGGCGGCGGCATCCGCGACCTCGACACCATCGAGCGTTATCTCGATGGCGGCATCAGCTATGTGATCATCGGCACCGCGGCGGTCAAGAACCCCGGGTTCCTGCAAGATGCCTGCACGGCTTTCCCCGGGCAGATCATGGTGGGGCTCGATGCAAAGGACGGCAAGGTCGCCACCGATGGCTGGAGCAAGCTCACTGGCCATGATGTCCTCGACCTCGCCCGCAAATTCGAGAGCTACGGCGTCGAAGCGGTGGTCTATACCGACATCGGGCGCGACGGCATGCTTTCGGGTGTCAACATCGAGGCCACCGTGCGGCTGGCCCGCGAACTGAAAGTGCCGGTGTTCGCCTCCGGCGGGGTGGCAGGCATCGACGATGTCGACCTGCTGTGCGCGGTCGAGCACGAGGGCATTGACGGCGCTATCCTGGGTCGCGCCCTCTACGAAGGCAAGCTGGATTTCCGTACTGCCCAAGCCCGCGCCGACGAGCTCAACGGCGAGACCTGAGTGCTGACCAAACGCATCATTCCATGCCTCGATGTCACCGCCGGGCGGGTGGTCAAGGGCGTCAATTTCACGTCGCTGCGCGACGCCGGCGATCCGGTTGAAATCGCGCGCCGCTATGACGAGCAGGGCGCCGACGAACTCACCTTTCTGGACATCACCGCTTCGTCCGATGAGCGCGACATCATCCTTCACGTCATCGAGTCGGTCGCCGAGCAGGTGTTCATTCCGCTGACGGTCGGCGGTGGCGTGCGCGCGGTCGAAGACGTGCGCCGGCTGCTCAACGCGGGTGCCGACAAGATTTCCATGAACACCGCCGCGGTGCAGTC